>DAOTXG010000276.1:0-16620 GCA_034435515.1 Anaerolineales bacterium | reverse complement strand
GCGGCGGAGCGGCAGAAGCAGCAGCAGTTGAACGAGATGCTGGAGCGGGCGCGCCTATTTGTGATGGGGTCGTTGTCCTTTGCCGAGCGCCCGGTCGTGGAGATACTGGCGCGGGAGAGGTTGAGTGATGCGGAGATTGGGGAACGCCTGTCGCTCTCGCCGCGCACGGTGGAACAACACCTGCGCTCGGCCTACCGCAAGGCCGCCGCCCACTGGGACCTGGCGGACGTGAACCGGGCGCAGTTGGTGGGGTTATTGAGCGTGTATTACACGCTGCGAGGGTGAGGGAGAATTGGAGATTGGAGATTACGGGGAATCCCGCATGACATAGGCCGTGCCGGGGCTTAAACTGGTGGGAGCGAGAGAAGCGAAAGGAAAGCAAATGGATGACAAAGTTTTGAACGCGGCGTTGGCTGGGCTGTTGCATGATGTGGGGAAGTTCACCGGGCGGGCGGCGGTTGGTGAAGGCGTGGAACGTACGCAGGCCCAGGTCAAAAGAGAAGTACGCTATTCTCATGCTGAGGCCAGCGCGACCTTTGTGGACAACTACGTCCCGCCTCACATCTGTGAGCAAGGTGTACGGGCGGTGGAATATCATCATAAACCTGACAACACACCAACGGAGCAAAAGCACATCGCGTCTCTGGCGCATCTCGTGCGCCTTGCAGATGTGTGGGCCGCAGGCGAGAGAAAAGAATCCTCCGGTATCGAGCAATCTTCGCCTGCCAGCACACCGCTTGTTTCAGTTCTGTCCCACGCTGAGTTGCTCAAGAAAGTTCCGCAGAAAAACAAGTGGGGACACCGTTTGCGAGTGTTAGAACTTGAACGTGAGGCGATCTTTCCTGCTGAATTTTCAGAAGTTCAGCAGCAAGTTACTCCTGATCGCTACAGCGATCTCTGGGACAAGCAGATGGGCCCCGAGTTGGATGGCTGGCGCAAATCCAGGTCGTGGAACGAAATTTCGCCCGAAGCTTGCTTTTCCACACTGCTCGCGATTCTTCGAAAGTATCTGACCTTTGCGCCGTCGGCGACGCCGTGGCAGGCAGATGAAGATGATCGCGTCCTGCCCGACGTTTCACTCTACGATCACCTCAAGACAACAGCAGCAATTGCGGGGTGCTTGCGCGCTGGGTTTAGTGACCTGCAACTCGTAGACATGTCGTCTGCCTACGATTCGCCCGTCGCCGTGCTGGTGCGCGGCGACATCTCCGGGATACAGAATTTCATCTACCGAATCACACAACCAGAAGGAGAGGGGGATTTCACCAAAGTGGCCAAGCGGTTGCGTGGGCGCTCGTTCTATGTGGGGCTGCTCGGTGATGTTGTGGTGGACTGGCTAGTGCGTGAGTTGGGCGTGACTCTGGCCAATGTCCTGTTTTCTGGCGGCGGGCGCTTCGACATTCTTGCGCCGATCAATTGCCAAAGCGAAGTGAAGGAATGTGAGGAAAAACTAGCGGCATGGTTACTAAAGGAGTTCTATGGCGAGTTGGGAATTCTGCTTGCCTGCGCTGACGTTAAGCCCAATGATTTTAGCGACATGAGCGAAGTGTACGAAGCGGTGGAGATCGCGTTGGGAGAACGCAAGCAACAAAAATGGAAACATCGCCTGGGTGACAGCGATTTCATGGAGCCGAGATACCAAAAATACCATGCTTGCGCAGTGTGCCATATTACGCCGTTGTCTGATCCGGGGGTTTGTCCGCGATGCAGGCAGCACGAAAAGATCGGCGAGAAGCTGCCTTACACTTCTCATGTCGCTTTTGTGCGTGGCAAATACCAAATACCTGAAGGCGGGAAGTCGTATGCTGTTAATTTTGATGCGCCATTCGATACAACTCTTATCCTGCTTTATGCCAATGAGACAGATAAAGTGGACGAGGCAGCGCAGTTCCTCTCGCACACGCCTAAAGACTATCCGATCACGATTTATCGCCTGAATAGCACAAGCAAATTCATCCATCCTGATGCGCCGCCGAACGCAGGGCAGTCGTTCCGCTTTTTAGCGAATTCTGCGCCCAGGGCTACGGCGTTTCTTGCTTCGCCAGATGTGGAGGAGAAAATTGACAAGGGCGACGTATTACACTTTGACGCGATTGCCCGTCTGAGTGATGGTGTAAAACGGATCGGCGTTCTCAAGGCAGATGTGGATCGGTTGGGGCTGGTGTTTGGTTTAGGCGTTCAACCACCGACCGTCTCTCGCCTTTCGGCTTTGAGCCATGCACTAGATTTGTTCTTCTCCGGCTGGCTGAATTGCTTATGTCAGAATGTTTTCGACAACTGGCAGAAAAAGCAAGAAAACAGTCAAGAAGCTAACCGACTCTCCGGGCGCGTTGACGGATTGTTCTACGTGATGTACTCCGGCGGCGACGACCTGTTTGTCATTGGCCCGTGGGACGCGGTGTTGAACTTTGCCGAGCGGTTATACGCCGACTTTGCTGAGTATGCAGGCCACAACCCCAACATCACTCTCTCAGCCGGCTATATCCAGGTCAAGCCGCATTACCCCGTGCAACGCTTCGCAGGTTTGGCAGATGAAGCGGAGAAGAAGGCTAAGAATGGTGGGCGAGATGCCATTCACGTTTTCGGTGAAACCGTGCAATGGCTAGACGGCGAAAGCAGCTACGACGCCCTTTTGAAGTTTGCTTATGAGTTGCGCGACGATGTTGAAAGCCGGCGCGTTCCGCGCACGCTGGTTCACGATCTGGGCGATCTGTATCGCCGCAAGCGCGACGCGCCCGACGAGAAGAAACCAATCTTCACGCCCAAGCTCTATTACACGCTCACACGCCGACTCTTGAAGGAGGTGAGAGACAAGTCTTTGGAGAAGGACATCATCAAGAAACTACAGCACATCATGCTGCCAGTATCGTATGTCAGTCTAAGCACACGAAAGGAGTAAATTCAATGGCAAACGGCGATAAAAAAACGGCGGCTCAAGAGGTCAAGCAATACTTGCAGAAACTTTCGGCTATGAGCGACCTTGATCCGAAAGAGTTTGCAGATGAAAGTGGGCTGGCAAACAAACTGGCCGGCTCCTATGGTAAAGACGAGTTGAAGTCTACACAACTGCGGAAGATATTCCACCCCCTCAAGCAAATTGAGCGTGATGTTCAACGCAAAGTGCGTGGCAAACCGGAGAATGAGCAAGGCGCATTTGAGACGCATAAGGTTGTCCTAATGATGCCGACACTTGCTTATGCTCGCGGACGAGGGCTGATCCCCGAAGACTTCTACGAGATTATGAAGCTGTGCCTGCGTGAAAAAGTTAAGACCAACAAAGATTTTTTGCGTTCGGTGCAATTTATCGAAGCAGTGTTGGCATATCACAAGTTCCGCTACCCATCCAGCGCGCGTGGATAAGGAGGCAAAATGAGCAACATTAATCTTGAATTCAAAGGCAAGTACATCCTGACCGGCAATATCCGATGTGTGACTGGTTTGCACATTGGCGGCTCGGTGGCTTCGATAGAGATCGGCGGCGTGGACAACCCGGTGATCAAAGACCCGCTGACCGATCTGCCTTACATTCCCGGCTCTGCGCTCAAGGGCAAGTTGCGTTCGCTTTTTGAGTGGAGCGTCGGGTTGGTGATGAAACAATCGCAACAGCAAGATAAGTATGCCGCCCATGATTGTCGTGAGCTAGCTAAGAAGCGTGACGAGTCCGACAACACGACCAAATGGGACAACGCCTTCGTATTGGCGCGATTGTTTGGGCCAGCTTCAAACGATGACAAGGTGCGAGAGGTTGCTGGGCCAACTCGTCTAACCGCGCGGGATAGTTTCCCAATACCAGAGAGTGTCACGCGTTGGCAAGAATGGCTTGGCGACGGCATCTACACCGAGGTCAAGACCGAGAACGCGATTGACCGGGTGACTTCCGAAGCCACTCCGCGTCCAATGGAGCGCGTGCCGGCGGACTCGGAGTTTGGGTTCGAGATGATCGTGGACATCTATCGCGATGACGATCACCATCTATTCAAGAGTCTGCTCACCGCGATGCGCTTGCTCGAAAACAGCGCGCTGGGCGGCGGCGGCTCGCGAGGGCACGGACAGATCGAGTTCAAAGGCATAAGCCTGACGTGGCGCTCAGTGGATCATTATCGCAACGGCGGGGCGGAGCAAAAGGTGGCGTTGCCGGGCCAAGACGTAAAGACGCTGGTGGACAAGTTTAGCGAAATCAAGTTCCCGGCGTAGAAGGCGGTGGTTATGGACAGATATGCGGTGTATTTGAAACCACGCGGCTCATTGGCTTCACCTATTGGCTCGGATACGATTTTCGGCGCAGTGTGCTGGGCGCTGGAGACATTGAAGCTGGTCAAGGTGGGTGAGTTACTGGCAAACTTTTCGCCGCCGAAGTATGCTTTCAGTTCGCTCTTTCCGGCCTGCCGGGTCGAGCACAATAGCAACGTTGAGATAGTGCGTTTCTTTCCTCGCCCGCTCATGAGCGGACTTGCCCCTGCCCAGATTGAAGAGCTGTCGGCTGAGTTGCGAGAGACGAGCGCTTTCAAAGAAAGGCCGAAACCTGCCGCCACCGTGAAGGTGGTGGAGAATGAAAAACGCTGGCTGAAGAAAGCGACGTGGATGTCCGAGTCGCTATTTACCGAGATCGTCGAGCAAGGGCTGACGACATTCGACCTCTATCGGCGTATAGATGCCGCTCCATCCAAAATCCAAATTGTGGGGGGGATGCTGACGGGAGAAGCGGACTACCGGCGGATGCGGCGTGCTCTTGACGTTGATAAGGGGTTCATTCAGAGCGAGGCTGTTCAACACAATCAGATTGACCGCGTGTTGGGCGCGTCGGCGGAAGGGCTGTTGTTCTTTGAGCAGGAGACGTTTTTTCGCGGCGGGGCCGGGCTGTGGTGCTTGGCGCAGACACAAGACGAAGAGGCGAAACGCTGGCTCGAGGCGGCGTTTCGTTATCTGAGCGACACGGGCCTGGGCGCGAATCGTACGACAGGTAAAGGGCACTTCGAGATCACGCTGGGCGAACTGACCAAGTTGCCCGATGCTGGCGAGAACGCCAATGCGATGGTCACGCTGTCATGCTATCTGCCGAAAGAGGGCGAATGGCGGGCCGACAGGCAACCGTTGCGCTACACGCTGGAAATGGTGTGGGCAAAGCGCGAGGCGAAGTTTCCGCGCGTTATAGAGGGTGGGCGGTCTGCGCCCATTTACAAGGAGCCGGTGAGGATGTTTACGCCGGGCTCGGTCTTTCCATTGAACCAACGTGCCGAAGTGTACGGACGCTTGGCGCAGGTGGTGAAGGCGAAGGATAACGGCGGCGTTGCCGTGTGGCAGAGCGGGCTGGCGGTGCCGGTGTTTGCCAAAGCGTAATAACGACGTGAGGTGGACTATGAAATTTGACGCGCCGATTGAAATCAAAGCCGAAGTCAAAAGCCCGGTATTTGTCTGGGATGGCGACACAATCAAGCCGCTTTCTTTCGTAATTGAGGGCAATCAGGTTCATGTGATAGATCCGGATCGTTTTCTGGCGGCGCTGAATGACCAAGAACGCCAGTCTTATCTGAACTGGATCGAGCCGATTCTGGATGCGCTCTCTGATTTGGACGATAAAATCCAAAATGCAAGGCAATCCCGAAACGAAGACCTCAGGCGGCAACTTAACCAACAGAGGCGCAATAAGGTAACGGAACTTTCGTTGGAGCGGTTTTTGAGTCAGCGGTTGGGCAACAAAAACCCCGCGGCCTTTGTGCGCCAGACCAGTTGTATCGCCTACTCAGTGGGCTATGCCGTGCGACCCACCGACGACGGCTTTCGTGGATTCATCAAGGGCGCAGGCTGGCGGCCTTTTGTTCCCGGCACTGAGATCAAGGGCGCACTACGGACTTCGTTATTGTATGCGTTGCTTGGGGAACAGCAACGTTACCAGTTTCTCAAGAATGAAGTTGCACAGTTTGAGCGCGTTCTCAACAGCGAGGCGTCTCCGAAGAAAAAGGAGTCGCAGTTAAAGAAGATTGCGGATCGTCTTGAGGCTGATGTTTTCAGGCCAGGAGATGAGAAAGGAGATGCCAAGTACGACTTCCTTCGCTCAGTTCAGGTGACGGACGGCAGTTTGCTTGCCACGAGCAATATGCGCGTCCGCTCATTAGAGTCAGCGGGGACGGAGCGTTTCACCAAAGTATTGGCGGAGGGGTTAGAGTCCGGCACCTTTTTTGTATTTCGGCTGGCGTTGGCATCAGCTACGCCCGATTGGGCATGGCGACATTTAGGGCTATCAGGTCTGGCCAAATCGCTCTCGATAGACCAGCTGTTTCGCGTATGCTATGAACGGTCCGATGCCATCCTGAAAACGGAAGCAATGTACTTTGCCAGCAATCAGAACATTCGCCAGCAGATTGAAAGTCTTCAGTCGCTTAACCGGCCAGATGCGCCACTGTTGCGATTGGGCACAGGGCAGGGATTCCTGTCAGTGACGGTGGATTTGCGGGTGCGCGAGCGCGACGCCGGGCTTTACGAGGCGATTCGTGAAGGCGTTTCGGAGCAACGGCGATGGAGAACTTTGCCAAACAAGTTCCCGAAAACGCGGCGAACCGTGAGCGACGGAAACAGGCATCCATTGATGCTGACCGGCTGGATCAAATTAGTTCGCAAGAGTTGAGCATGTCGTCAGATGTCGTGCTAAAGGCGATTCGGACGGGCGTTGAGCCGAGCAAGATCGAGCTCAAAGAAATGCTGGCGCGATATGCAACGCTCAAACTGCATCGAAGGCTACGTCACAAAGAGGCGTCAAGACTCACGCCTAAAGGGTTGCTTAAGCAATTTAATTGCGGTGATCTGTACGACCAATGACTAAAGAGGATGAGTTAATATGGGCATCATTCACTTTACCACCCTCGGCACATCCCCGGGCGCGGTCACTTCGCCGCTAGCCTATTTGAAGCGCCATTATGAGACATACCGTGGTGACTATCAAGGCGCTCTTCTTGAGAGCGTGGTGATGTTCTGCTCCCGCGATGTGGCGAGGGGAGAGCGCGAAGCGGACGATTACATATGGAACACCTACGGTACGCGGGCTGCACGTCAGGGGTGGCAAAGATCGCGCGGAAACCAATACACGATTGAGATTATCCGTGAGTTTCTAAGCGATGCGAGACATGGCGTGGCGTTAGAGGGCGGCTCGCTGTACGTTTGGGTAGTGGATGTAGACGACTACAACTCGTGCTCTGAGGCGGTGGCGATCGCGACGGTGGCGATGGCGCTCAAGCGCGAAGATGCGACAGGCAAGTACGTTTGGGCGCATTTGACGGGCGGCACCAATGTGCTCAACGCGGCGCTGGTGCAGGCGGCATCGTCGAGCGGATTGATCGGGCGGTTGTTCTATACGTTTCTAGCCGATAATACCCACCGCAAATATCTAAATCCCTCTTCGGAAGACAAAGCTGACTTTCGGCTCGATGAAATGCCGGTGATCAAAATGACGTTTGACGCCGCCTACTACCGTATCCTGGAGTTAATCGCGGAAATGGGCGAGACAGATGCCAGCGCGTTGCTGGAGCGTCTCAAAGCGGATGAGATGGTCTGGCAACAATTCGATAAGGTTGATGAGGTCCGGTTTGTCACGCAGTACTTGAATCGAATGGACGGGCGCGAAATTCGGAATCTCGGCACAGAAGCGCACTTGAGGCGCGATGTAAAACGCCGCGTGGGCCTATCGCTCACCGAGAGCGGCAAACAGATTCTTGAGCGAATTAAGACTGCATTGTTCCAGACGCTGATCAATCGCGGCGAAACAGTTCCGGATGATTTAGCGGCGCAATGCCGGGCCGAGCTGGACAAGCGGAAGGTTGAGTTAGATTGAGCAGGGCACAGATGGTTCTAGTTTCTCTCGTCGGCGAACAACCTCTGCCCATCCTCTTGCCCACTCGCGCGCTCAGGCCGACGCGAGTCGCGCTGATCCATACCGTCGATACTCTGTCGGTTGCCAAACGCGTAAGACGGTTGCTGGATATGGTGGTGGACTTTGTGCGAGTCGAGCCGTTTGATGTGCGAGATTGTCAGCGGAAGATCAAGCAATATCTCAAAAGGGTGCGCGGCACGGCGGTTTACAATTTGACCGGCGGCACGAAGACGATGCTTTTGGCCGCTTTCATGTCGGCGTTGCATCGAAAGGAACGCGTTCTTTATCTGCAAACCCATGGTTCTGTGAGCCGGTTATATCACTATCGGTATAGCAGCAGTGGATTGATTGAGACAAAGACGGAGGATTTGCCGGCATTGATAACCGCAGACGATTACTTAAGAGCGCATTTGCCGGGCTATAAAGCGGTGGGGTTTAGCCGGGGAGAAAAACGAGGTCGGGAATTTGAAGAAGCAGTCTATCAAGCGTTGAAAGGCAACGCAGATGAAATCCTGATCGGAGTCAAACCCGGCGGCGTCGCCGATAATATTGATGTGGATTTATTCATTCGCTGTGGCAATCAGGCAGGCATTGCAGAACTCAAACTCAGCAAGGGCAATAAGGATGGAATAGATCAATTATCTACTGCTGGTGGGCAGGCCTATTTGGGCATCTACACGCAAAAATTTCTGATTGTGGGCCGAGAGGTCACAGCTGGCATAAAGCAATTAGCGCAGGCGCGCGGCATCTCGGTGATTGAATTGCCAAGTTATGCTAATGGACAACTCAGCTACGCGGACCGCCGCAAGCTGGTTGTGACAGTGCAAGCAAAGTTAATCGCCCAGAAACCGATGTAATCGTCTATGCTCCTCCTTAACCTCTCCCGCCGCACTCGCGTGCGTCACTACAAACGGCATCACTACAAACGGCTGACGCTGATGTAACCGCCTATGCTCTTCCTCAACCTCTCCCACCCCCTCCCCCCCGACCCGCTCGCCCGGGTCGAGGCGCTGACCGGCCCGCCGGTGGAGGGCGCGCTGGCCCTGCTTGCGCCCAATGCCGGCGCTTCCATTGACGCCGCATGAGAGGGCGAGGCCATGGCCCGGCTGAGGCGCCTTTACGAGCCTGGGATGACCTATCTCATCACGGCCGTCATCCATCGGCGCGAAAAGGTCTTGGCCGATGCCGTGTGCGCGCAGGCGGCGCACGAGGATGTGGCGTTTTATGCGCGCAAGTTCGGGTTGGTCAGCCTGGCGCACGTCGTCATGCCGGATCATATGCATTGGGTGATGTATCCCGCGCCGGAGGATTTTGAGCGGTTTGCCCGCGAGGAGCGCGCCTGCGGCGGCAAATATGCCGAGGCCCCAGAGCGTTTTTATCTGAGCAAGATTCTCGAGGATTACAAGCGGCACGTGAGTTTTGTGGTCAATGACCTGCGCCGGACGCGCGGGGCGCAGGTGTGGCAGGAGGGCTTTCGGGATGACGGCTTGCGCACGCCTGAGGCCATCCGCGCGACAGTGGGGTATGTGATCCGCAATCCGGTGAAGGCAGGGTTGGCAGAGAAGCCGGAGGATTATCCGTTTGTGGGATGGAATGTGGAATGGTTAGCAGGATTGCCGTAGGAGGGCATCCCGATGCCCGGCAATGGCAGGGGGAGGCAATGGCAGGGGGCAATGGCATAGGGATGCCATTGCTACAATCTCGATCTTTGAATTTGATTTCCTGATGCTCCTCCTCAACCTCTCCCACCCCCTCACCCCCGACCAGCTCGCGCGGGTCGAGGCGCTGACCGGCCAGCCGCTGGAGCGCGTGATTGCGCTGCCGGCGCAGTTCGATCATCAGCAGCCGTTTCTGCCGCAGTTGGGGGCGCTCATGACGCAGGTCGCTTTCTCGCCGGAGGAGTGGCAGACCGCTTCGCTCGTCGTCAATCTGCCGTCGCTGAATTTCATCGCCGCGCTGGTGCTGGCCGAATTGCACGGGCGCATGGGGTACTTTCCGCCGGTGGTGCGCCTGCGCCCGGTGAAGGATGCGCTGCCGCCGCGCTACGAGGTGGCGGAGGTGCTTAATTTGCAGGCGGTGAGGGATGAGGCGAGGCGGAAGCGTGGAGCGTGAAGCGTGGAGCGTGGAGCGTGAAGCGTGGAGCGTGAAGCGTGGAGCGTGGGGCGTGGAGCGTGAAGCGTGGAGCGTGAAGCGTGGAGCGTGTTGAGGTTTGCGTGACGCTTTCGTAGAAGGGCATCCCGATGCCCGGTAGAAGGGCATCCCGATGCCCGGTAGTAGTGGAATTTGTGGCGAGAGCAATGATGGATGAGATTTCACTTTTGAGTGTGGTGCTCACACTGCGTCCGCTGGCCGCCGTGGCCACGTCCGCGCATTTGGGGCGCGCGGCGCACGCGGTTTTGTTGAAGGCTATCGCGCAGCACGATCCGGCGCTGGCCGGGCGGCTGCACGATGGTCCTTCGGCAGGCTCAGGACCGACAGGCTCAGGATCGGCCGGCTCAGGGCAAGGCTCGGGGCTGAAGCCCGTCACGGCCTCGCCGCTCATCGGTCTCAAGCGCGCGGAGGGGCTGCGCCCGGAGCGGACGTATACGCTGCGGTTCACAGCGCTGACGGCGGAGGCGGCAGCAGGGTTGCTGGCGGCGGTGACCCCCGCCAGGGGAGGGAAAGGGAGGGAACTGAGGGAACTGGAGGAACTGGGGCCGCTGGGCGTGGGGGCGGTGATTGACCTGGATGGCGCGGCGCTGCGGGTGGAGGCGGTGGAACCTCAGAGCGGAAATCCCAATTCCTCGCAGATCCCCGAAGCGGAGCGAACGGGACAAGCCCCAAATCAGCAATCAGCAATCAACAATCCGCAATCCGCAATCCACCCTCATCCCTGGGCGGCGCAGACGAGTTACGAGGCGCTGGCGGCGCCGTGGCTGTTGGGCCGCGCGCAGCCGGAGCGCAAGATCACGCTGCAGTTCGCCAGCCCGACGACGTTCAAGTCGGGCGGGAAGAACGTGCCGGTGCCGCTGCCGGAGTGGGTGTTCGGGAGTTTGCTGGAGAAGTGGAATGCGTTTGCGCCGGTGGCGCTGCCGGGCGAGGCGCGCCGCTTCGCCGCCGAGTGCCTGGCGCTGAGCCGCTACGAGTTGGGGACGCGCGGGCTGCCGCTCAAGGATGGGGTGAAGATCGGCGCGGTCGGGCAGGCGACGTACACGGCTTTGAACAACGACCGTTACTGGTTGAGCCTGATGAACCTGCTAGCCGATTTCGCGCTCTACGCCGGCGTGGGCGCGGGGACGACGATGGGGCTGGGGCAGTGTAGGAGGGTGGGGTAGTCGGGTGGTCGGATGGTTGCGCGAAGCGGTTGGGTGGTTGAGAGTGAGGAGTAAGGAGTAAGGAGTAAGGAGGGAGGAGGAGGGGGCAAGGTCCGAGGGATGAGGTGATCTTTAACAATTGAATAGTTTGGGTTGGGGATTGGGGATTTCGGAGGGTGGATTTCGGACTGCTTGCG
Source organism: Anaerolineales bacterium (assembly GCA_034435515.1). Taxonomy (GTDB): domain Bacteria; phylum Chloroflexota; class Anaerolineae; order Anaerolineales; family UBA6663; genus DATDRS01. The sequence goes on along the minus strand of DAOTXG010000276.1, from coordinate 5,269 downwards.
CCCCGCTCGGCGGGGTCGCGGATGGTAGGCTCCGTTCTGGTCAATCCGCATTCCGCAATCCGCATTCCGCAATCCGCTTTCCGCAATCCGCTTTCCGCAATTGGCAATCCAAATTGGAGGTCAGCCTATGCCTTCTGTTGTTGCTCAATGGTCGGGCCGGTGCGCCGACCGCGCTACTCAACGCAGCCTGTGCGAGAAGATAGAGGAGATCGCCCGGCTCTCGCACAGTTATTTCGCCGAGCCGCCGCCCATCAAGTATTTCGACGCGGTTATCCAGGGCCGGATTCTCATTGACCGCCATCTGGCGCAGGGGCCGGTAACCTGCCCGGAGGCGCGCTGGGTTTCCGCGCCGCGATTGTATGACGCCTGGGAAGCCAGAGACGCGCTGAAGGAGAAGCCCGCGCGCAAGAAGAATGGCCGCCGGAGCGAAAGGCGGCGCGGACTGTTGAGGCTGTTATTAGAGCCGGAGGAGGACGAGCCGCCGGCGGACGCCGCCGATGAGCGCCCGGCCGACGACGTAAGGCGCTATACGCGCCAGGTCGGCCCGCTGGCCGAAATGGAGGGCGGCGAAGATGGCCGGGCCACCCAACCGCGCCTGTCGTCCGGCCTGCTGGCGCGCGCTGTTCACTTGTTTGGCCTGGAGTTCCGCCTGTACGATCGGCGCGACTTCTACGGCGGCGACGACCGGCTGAGTTTCGTATTCGCGTCGGTCGCGGACTGCCCGGAATTGACGGGGATGCTGGTCTACGTGGAAGACCGGCCGGAGTGTCAGTATTACAAGGACAGCCTGATCCGCAGCGCCGACTGGTTTCTGACCCGGCCGCACATCCACCTGCGGTATTACTGCGAGGGGTGGATGGATCAGTTATTGGCGTACGTGAAGCGTTTCTACATCCCCGACCTGTCGTACTGGCGCTACGTGGACCTGGCCGGGTACGACTACCACGCCGAAGTCTTTGACCGGTTCTACGCCGTGACCGCGCGCGAGGAAGTGTTGAGCCTGTTGAAAGCCAACTTTATGCGCGAGGTGGAGGAGTGGGAGCGGCGACGACGCGATGGGGAACAGAAAAAACCGCCGCCCCCGGACGAGGGGCCGGGCGAGTGAGGAATTGTTGACGGGAGGCGCTATGCTAAATGGGCCTTCGATCCGCGCGGTGCTGGAGCGCCGCAATCTGGAAACGGCCTGGGGGCAGGTGCGCGCGAACAAGGGCGCGCCAGGGGTGGACGAGGTGACGGTGACACGCTGGGAGCGCAACTGGCAGGAGAACCTGGACCGGCTTTCGCACATGGTGCGGACGAACACCTACCGGCCCAACCGCCCGCGCCGCTTCCGGGTCTTGAAGAAGGATGGGGGCTGGCGGGAGTTGTCCATCCTGACGGTGAGCGACCGGGTGTTGCAGCGCGCCGCGTTGAACGTGCTGGCGCCGTTTTTCGAGGCGGTCTTCCTGGACGGGAGTTACGGCTACCGGCCGGAGCGCAACGTGGCGCAGGCAGTAGCCAAAGTGCTGCAAGCGCGCGACCGAGGTTATACGTGGGTGTTCGACGCAGACATTGACAACTGCTTTGACAGCCTCCGCCACACCGCTATCCTGGAGGGCGTGCGGCAGCGGGTGAGCAATTACACGCTGCTGCGGCTGTTGGAGTTGTGGCTGGAGGCGGGACGCAAACGCGCGCCCCCGCCGCCGAACAGTCAGGCGACGGGCGAGGGGCACAAACGCTGGGTGGGTGTTCCGCTGGGAGCGGTGATTTCGCCGCTGTTGTGCAACGTGGCGCTGCACCCGCTGGACGAGATGCTAGAGCGGACCGGCTGGCCGTGGGTGCGGTACGCCGACGATTTTGTCGTGCTGACGCGCAGCCACGCCGAGGCGCTGGAGGCGTGGAACCTGGTCGAGGCGACGTTGCGCGACCTGGGCCTGCAGTTGGAAGCCAGCAAGACGCGCATCACCACGTTCGAGCGCGGGTTCAAGTTCTTGGGCGTGACGTTCAAGGGCGACACGTATGCTTACGACTACAACGGCAAGCGGGTGGTGGTGCGCGGGCGGAACGTGACCGTGCTATGGAACCAGCCGCCGGAAGGCTACGAGTGGGAATGGTGAAAGACGATGGCGACCTTATACGTGACAGAACCGGGGGCGCGGGTGGAGAAGGAGCACGGGCGGCTGCTGGTGACGAAAGAGGACGAGGTGATCGCCGCCGCGCCGCTGGCGCACGTGAGCGAGGTGGTGCTGGTGGGCGGGGTGGGAGTGACCACGCCGGCGATGCTCACGCTGCTCGACAACGGCGCGGGGTTGACGTTGATCTCGCCCACCGGGCAACTGCGCGGGCGGCTGAGGCCGGCCGAGGCGTTGAACGTGCTGCTGCGCCGGGCGCAGTACCAGCGGGCGGGCGAGGCGCGGTTCGCGCTCGAAATCAGCCGGGCGATCGTGGCCGGCAAACTGCGCAACTGCCGAACGCTGGCGCGGCGCATGGCGCGCGGGAAGGAGGAGATGGAAAATCCCAAAGCCCAAGCGCCAAATCCCAAAGGGGAGCGGGAGAGTGAGCTGGCGGAGGGGGAAAATCCCAAACCTGTGGTGAGCGACGCGTACGCGGAACCATCCCAGGTCCCAAGTTCCAAATCCCAGGTTCTCGCAGATCGCCGAAGCGAAGCGAGGGAGGCCAGTCCCGAAGGGGCGCGGATGGAGGAGCAGGAGAGTGAGTCGGCGTGGGCGGAGGCGCAAGAGGCGTTTGGGCGTTTGAATCAGGCGCTGGCCAACGTACCGCTGGCGCGGGACGTGGCCGAGCTGCGCGGCCTGGAGGGACAAGGCTCGAAAGCCTATTTTCGCGTGCTGCGCGCGGCGCTGCGGGCGGAGCTGACGTTTGAGAAGCGCACGCGCCGCCCGCCCAAGGACCCGGCGAATGCGCTGTTAAGCCTGGCCTATTCGCTGTTGACTAACGCGCTGTTCACGGCGGCGGAGGTGGCCGGACTGGACGCCTATGCGGGCTTCTTTCACGCCGACAAATATGGCCGCCCGGCGCTGGCGCTCGACCTGGTCGAGGAGTTCCGGCCGATCGTCGCCGACTCGGTGGTGTTGAGCGTGGTGAACCGGCGTATGCTGGAGCCGGACGATTTCGAGACCCTCACCCCCGGCCCGGTCTCCGACCGTCCTTCTGGGCGAGGGGCCGGGGGTGAGGGCGTGCGGCTCTCGCGGCGCGGGCTGCGGGTGTTCCTGATGCAGTTCACTCGCCGGCTGCAAACCGAGGTCTATCACCCCACGGCCGGCCGGGCGTTGAGTTACCAGAAGATTTTCGAGGTGCAGGCGCGGGCGCTGCGCCAGTGCATCGAGCGCGGCGAGCCGGACTACCAGCCGTTTTTAGCGCGATAGGACCGATGAACACCAAACACTTCGTCGTGGTCGTGTACGACATCAGCGTGGATCGACGGCGGACGAAACTGCACACCGCGCTGCTGGATTTTGGGACGCCGGTGCAGTACAGCGTCTTCGAGTGCTGGCTGACGGCGGCGCAGGTGAAGACGATGATGGCGAAGGTGCGGAAGATCATCCGCCCGCGCAAGGACCACGTGCGCTATTACTTCCTGTGCGCGGACTGCGCCCGGCGCGTCCAGACGACGCAAGCCGGGGAAATCACTCAGATCAAGGAGGTGATCGTCGTATGACGCTATGTCAAGCGGATTCGAGCGAGAAGGGGGGTGAGACGGGTTGGCGAGATGCTCGAAAAACGGGGGTGAGGCAGGCCGAGGCGTGGGGGGCAGCGGGCGGGAATGGCTTACATCTGGCGGTTCGCGTTCGAGCATCCACGCAGAGAATCAGGATCAGGGCGATGCTCGGCGGGGGGTTGCGCCCGCCAGATATCGGCCCTAGAATTAGCGCCTACCTACAGCTTCAGGTTACCGGCATTGTTCCGGGCTGAATTGGGCTGTAGGAATCAGATGAATGCCCGCGAGGGCATTGCGACTATCATTTCCGTAATCATCTCGTTCTCTCCTGTGTGGTAGGAATCAGATGAATGCCCGCGAGGGCATTGCGACGTGGCCTTCTGAATCCACTCAATCGCCTTCGGGAATAAACTAGCGTAGGAATCAGATGAATGCCCGCGAGGGCATTGCGACCCCAAGTGCTCTGGCCGAGGGGGGTGGCGGCACAGACGGGTAGGAATCAGATGAATGCCCGCGAGGGCATTGCGACTCACCCCTGGATGCCTCTTTCGGAATTGTTCAAACCCTGGTAGGAATCAGATGAATGCCCGCGAGGGAGGGGTGGACAAGTCCTGACTGGTTACGGAGTGGTTACGCGGTGGTTACGGACAAGCGTAACCAGTCAAATGACTGGTTACGCCTGGGGGAAGGGACGACGCTTGCAGTGGCGATGACCGCCGGGGCCGTCGAGGCGCAGTCGCCGGTTAGCCGGGCGGGCGCTGGCGGAGGCGTTGGAGTGCCCGCAGGTTGATCAAGACGTAGATCAAAGTGTTCAAGTTAGCGATCGCCCGGCCATTGCGGAGTTTAGGGCGTTCAATGCCCAGTTCGACGGCTTGACTGTTGATGCGCTCATTGGCGGTGCGCTGGCGGTAGACCTGCTGGTAGGCGTCCCCGTCGCGGTCGAGGGTGTAGCGCAGGCGCGCGCCGATACTGGTGGCCATGGTGGTGACACAGCCGCCTTTTGGCCAGCGTGCATGTTGGATGGGACAGCTGTCCCCGGTGGGCTGGGGAAAGAGCAAGGGGCAGACGTAGCGGCCGCGCTCGTGTTCGACCAAGGTGGAGCGATCGGTGAAGGTGTATTTGCGCGACATGGGCAGTCCGGCGGCGCAGAGCGGGAGGCCCTCGGCACTAAACTGACGGTCGGTGTGGCCGCCGCGTTCCGAGAACGGCACGGCGGCGAAGCCGCCCACCTCGTGAAAGTACTCGTAGACGTAGAAGGCGTCGAAGGCCGCGTCGAACGCGCCGAATTTGGGGCGGCAGCCCAACCGCTGTTCGACCGCCTGCATCAGGGGGAAGAAGTAGGCGACGTCAGGTTGGTCGAAGGGTTGGGTCAATTCGGCGAGGACAAACTCACCGGCATCGGGGACTTTGGTGGCGACTACACCGGAAGCGTAGCCCCAGTAATATTCCCCGACCGCCAGGGTATTGGCGGGCACCGGATTGTCGAGCGGGGTGGGCAGCACCGCTGGGGCAGCCCGGCGTTGGTTGTGACGGCGTTTGCAGCCCAGACGACAGTCCGGGTCGCCCGCGGGCTGTTTGTCCTTGTTGTAGCGCTCGCTGACGTAGGCTTTGGGG
>DAOTXG010000275.1:0-4494 GCA_034435515.1 Anaerolineales bacterium | reverse complement strand
CAGAATGTCTGGGGCGACGGCGCGAACTTGAAAAGTAGGGGCGAGTTCGGGCCGCTCGATGGCTGCGCGCTGCGAGCCTAGGCCCATGGCAATACCGGCGGCCTGAGCCGCCGCGGCGAGCGTCTGGTTGATTTCGCGCGCGGCCTCGGTCCCCCCCGTCATCGAGGAAATGAGCAGAGGGGCGCGCAGCGTCTTGTCGAACCACTGGACGCGGGCGTCCACCTGGGCCAGATCGAGTTCGGGCAGCGCCTGGTGGATAAAGCGATAGCGCTCCAGGCCGCTCGTCAGGCCGGAGCGCACGTCTTCTTCCAGGTTAATGCGGATGTGGTCGGCTTTGCGCGCTTCGATGCCCGTAACTTTAGCCATGCAGTGGGGTTTCCATTATCTGAGCGGCGGCAATCTTACCAGCCGGGCTATCGGCTGTCAAACAGAGGGGCGAAATCGGCTGACTTTGGCTGACTGTCGGTCAGATTTGGGCGCGGCTTGCCTTGACAAGTCATCGCCGGGGCACATACAATGAGGCGCGTTTACCCCGCACCTCAACCTAAGATTAAGGAGAAGACACCATGGCAGATACTCTTGAAGACGTGAAAGGCATCATCGTCGAACTGCTCGGCGCTGACCCCAGCAAAGTCACCCCCGAGGCGCGCTTCCGCGAGGACCTGGAGGCCGACTCGTTGGACCTCGTCGAACTGATTATGGCCTTCGAGGAGAAATTTGGCGGCGAAATTTCGGATGAGGACGCCCAGAAGATTACGACTGTGGGCGAGGCCGTCAAATATCTCGAAGAACGTATGAAGAAATAGCAGCACGGCCGGGTTGGACCCCGATCGTGGGCGGGGCGAGAGAGGCGCACCTCTCTCGCCCCGTTTTGATTCACGCGGGTTTTGATCCACGAAGGAACACGAAGTCTCACGAAGATTCCTGGCCCTTCGTGTGTCTTCGTGGATTCACAAAGACGGAGTTTGGGCCCGCGCGAAGTATGGTTCACGTCAGCCGCGGGCTGAAAAGGCGGGCGAGGCCGGCCAGGGCCAGCCCGGCGAAACCGGCCAGCATCGCCAGCCAACCGAGGCCCGTGGCCCACGTCCCGTTGAATAGTTCCGCCGCCGCCGGCCGCATAGCAAGCAAAGTCCACAGGCCATACACGCCGCCCACAGCGGCGAGGAGGCTTTGCAGGAGCGCGTTCAGTTCGGCGGGCAGGTAGAGCGTGAGCAGGAGGCCAAGCGGCAGGAGGCCGGCGGCGAAGAATTGCGCTTGAAACTCAGGTTCTTTGTAAGCCGTGAGGATGTAGGGATAGGCGGGGAAGAGAGCCGCGTTACACAACCAGGCCAGGCCGAGCAGCCCCCACCCAGTCCGGGCGCCGGGCAGAGGAGGCAGCCAGCGCAGCCGGGCCGGAGGGGAGGCGTTATAGGCTGCGGCGAGGCTGAGGAGCAGGGACAGGCAGGCGAGAGGGACCAGGAACGAAAAGCGGCCAACTGCCAGCGAGCCATCGCGCGTGCCGGGCAGGAAAGTTACCCACTCGGACAGCTCAAAGCCGTTCAGACGCAGGGCGGCGGCGGGGTGAGTGAGCCACGGCGACCAATAACCGCCCAGCGCCAGCGTCAGAGCCAGCAGCGTCGTTCTCGGAAGGCGCGGAGACATAGCAGGCTATGGTTGGATTGCGCGCGACGAGGCTTATATGACGGTTACGAGGAGGGGATCAATTCATCCAGCAGCCGGTGAATCTCTTTTTCTTCAGTCTGCTGGGCTTTGAAGTAGTCCACCATGAACTGCGAACGGCGCAGGCGCAGCGCCATCGGCGCGACCGTGCGGATGTCGTGCGGCGTGGCCTCGGTCCGGCCATCGGCGGCGGCGTGTGCGCGCGCGGCTTCGAACATCGTGATCTCCGCGCGCAGCGAGTCCACTTCCATCTTGTGCACCAATCCCAGCCCGGCCTGCTCCGCCTCCGGCGAGAGCCTGACGCTTTGGACCAGTTGGCGCGCTGTCTGAATCTCCTGGCGCATGGTCAGGAGCTCAGCCGCGTAGGTGGCAATCATCGCCCGCGGGCTGTTGAGATAAGCGCGCACGCGCCGGTAGGCCTCCAGCCGTTCCGCCGGATCGGCCAGGCCGGGTACCATCAGCCGCAGGCCGAAGCGGTCGAGAATCTGCGGGCGCAGGCGGCCCTCCTCGGGGTTCATCGAGCCGATGAGGACAAACCGGGCGCGGTAGGTTGCGGCGAGCGCCCCGCGCCGGACGGTGTAAATCCCCTGCGCGGCGGCGTCGAGGATGGCATCCACGATCTCGTCGGCCAGCAGGTTCACCTCGTCCACGTAAAGGAGGTTCTGGTCGGCGCGGGCGAGGAGGCCGCGCTGAAGAAGCATTCGGTTGTTGAGCGCGGCCCGCTCGTTCAACCCGCCGACGACGTCCTCCAGGCGCGCGTTGAGCGGCAGTTCCACCAGGCGCACCGGATCGGGGAACGTAAGCGGCGCGCCCTCGCCATACTTCTTCGCGCAGTTCGGGCAGACGGCGTCTATCCCGCCGGTTTCAATGTCTTCCGGCAGGCAGCCGTATTCGCAGGCCGAGCGGTTGACGAGCGGCAGCAGGTCGGCCAGGCTGCGGACAGCGGTGGTTTTGCCGGTGCCGCGCGGGCCGATGAGCAGGATGCCGCTGATGGCCGGATTGATCAGAGCCAGCAGCAGCGCGATCTTCATCTCCGACTGACCGACCAGCGCCGGAAAGGGAAACGGCAGCGGCTCGGCCAGGCCGCGGTCTTCGGCCGGCTTGGCTTCCAGGACGCGCTTGCCCGAGGCCTGCTCGATCAATTGCATGAGAGAAGAAATCGGCTCTGGCATAACTCAACTCGTCTGTTCCTTAGCCCGCTGGGCCAGCCGGTAGACCTGACGTTCTTTTGCAGCCGCCCACTGGCGGCGCTCGGCCTCCGTCTCGAGCCAGAGCGGCGGGACTTCCACAGGATGCCCGGCGTCGTCCAGCGCCACGTACACAAAGTAAGCCGTGTTGGTGTGCGTCTGCTGCCCAGTCAGCACGTTTTGCGCCGTGACTTCGATGCGGACTTCCATCGAGGTGCGCCCAACGTAAGTCAGTTCGGCTGTGACGGTTACCAGGTCGCCCAGGTGGATCGGCTCGCGGAAGAGCACCTGGTCCACTGCGACGGTGACGCACGGCCGCTGGGCGTGGCGCATGGCGGCGGAGCCGCCGGCCTCGTCCATGAGGCGCATGATGACGCCGCCGTGGACGTTGCCATACAGGTTGGCGTCCGTCGGCTGCATCAACTGGGCGAGGATAACGCGTGAGGCGCTTACCGGCTTCCCGGTCGCATTCATCACTCAATGTCTTTCGCCGCCGGGTCGGCGTCGAGCGTATGAAGCCGTTCCGGCATCTCGTCGAAGACGTCCACCGTGTCGTAGCCGAGTTCGGCCATCAACGGCGGCAGCGGCGCGGACGTCGGCATTTTGATTTTCAGCGCGGGACGGGCCGGCGGCTGGCGGCGCGGCACGGTTTCGTTCACGTCGCGTTTGCGCAGGATGCGGAAATCCCGCGACAGCCAGCCCACGTACTCGCCCACGACGGAAAAGACGCGGCTCTCGCGGTCCACCCAGCCCACCCATTCGCCTCGTTGATTGTAAATGTAACCGTCCACCAACAGACCCGTCCAATCGCCATGCGTCGAATACAGCGGGAATTGCGGCATACATTGGCTCCGTCAGTTTGAATGACCTCGACGCAAATTATAGGCTATCTTCGAATTTTGGGTTAACATACCGCATGGTAGATTTCCAGCAATTGCCGCGCAGACTTGTCCCAGCGGAATTCCCGCGCCCGCCGGTATCCTTTGGCGATGAGATCAGCGCGAAGCGGTTCGTCGGTCAACGCGCGGTCCAGCGCGGCGGCCAGGGCTTGCACATCGGTCGGCGGGACGAGGAGGGCGGCCTCGCCCGCGACTTCGGGCATCGAGGAAGCGGTGGAGGTGACGACGGGCGCGCCGCAGGCCATCGCTTCCAGGAGCGGGATGCCGAAGCCCTCGTAGAGCGAAGGGTACGCGAATACGCGGGCGGCGGAGTACAACGCGGGCAAATCGGCGTCGGCGACGAAGCCGGGAAAGATGACGCGGCCCCGCAGGCCCAGCCGTTCTATCTCGGCGAAGATGGCGTCGAACAGCCAGCCCTTGCCGCCGGCGATGACGAGTTGAAGTGACGAGTGACGAGTGACAAGCGACGCGAAGGCCTGGATGAGCCGGGCGTAGTTCTTGCGCGGTTGGAGGGTGCCGACGGCCAGGATGAACGGCCCCGAGCCGAGGCCGTATCGGGCGCGAACGGCCTCCAGCGCGGCAACGTCGGCGACCGGCTGGAAGGCTTCGCTCACGCCGTTGTAAAGCACCGAGATCTTGTCCGGCGGTGTGTGGTAAAGCTCGACCAGGTCGTCGCGGGTGGCCTGAGAGACGGCGAGAATGTGGTCGGCGCGCGCGACCGAGCGGGGGACGACGGTGTTGAGGTAATG
>DAOTXG010000274.1:0-5468 GCA_034435515.1 Anaerolineales bacterium | reverse complement strand
CTAAGTAACTCCTCAAAAGTTTTCCCTACTTTTTTGCTCCCGCCGGATTTGTAATCCGGCGGCCAGGCGGCGGATTGCAAATCCGCCGCGAGCATGAGAAAAGTAGTAAGAAGTTTTGGATACTTACTTAGTTCCCGCACGGCGCGACATTGCGCCAGTTGGGTACGGCGTCGTCGACGATCTGTAGGCCAGTCGCCCCATAACTCAGCGTCAACTGGCGGTTGGCAATCTCGCCGCACGCGGCATCCTTTTCCACGAAGTCCCACGAGCCGAGTGTGTACTTGTACTCAAGCTGAGTGGTTTCTTTGCCGGTCAGCGTGATCGTCCACAGCGTATCGTGCACGCGCGTCAGCACGACGCCGCCCGGGTTCCACTGCGGCAGGTTGCCGTCCAGGCGATCCAGCGTGCCGGCAATATAAACCGATTTGCCGACCGCGTCTTCGACCGGCGTCGGGACGGTGACGTTGAAGGTCACCGTCACGGTGCGAAGTTGCGCCGTCGCCGTCACTTCGGCCGAATCCGCGGAGCGGTTGAACGACTGATCCACCGCGCGGACGACATAGTAGTACGTGCGGCCCTCGGCGACGCCGGTATCCACGTAGGCTGTGCCGATGACGAGCGCAATGGTCGTGTATGGGCCGCCTGCCGTATCACTGCGGCGCACTTCGTAGCCGTAGAGGGTCGCGTCACCCAAGACGGCATTCCAACCCAGTTCGATTCCAGCGGGTGAAGCCGAATTGACGTGCAGGTTGGCGGGCACGGCGGGCGGCGTGGTGTCGCCGCTTGGGTTCACCGTGAGATTGCCGGGATTCGGAGGCAGGTTGCCCGGGGGGATCGGCCCGTTCAAGTCGGCGTACAACCAGTCGCGGCCATTGGTGGTGGTGTAGCGATAGGCGTAGTCGTAATTGCCCACGGCTTCGGGCAGCAGGCTGCCGACGAACTCGTCGTTGTTGCCCGCATCCACGTTGAAGGCGGCCTCGACCCACGTCCACGCCGGGTTGCTGGCCGGATCGCTGCCAGCGGGGCCAAAACCGACCTGTGCGCGCAGGCTGGGCGTCGCGCCAGGCTGGTTGGTCACGCCGTCAATCCAGACCTGGCCATAGATATTAGGCGTGCGGTTGACGGCGCTGAGGGTGTGATTGATGGTCGGCGGCCACTGCAAATTAGCCCAGCCGATTTGATAGTGCGGCAGCGCGCTGACTTCGTTCGAGTCGGCGCTTTCGTTGCCGACGTCGTCGAGGGCGCGCACGACGTAGTAGTAAGTCGCGCCGTTGCGCAGGCCGGTATCTGTGATCGAGTCGCCCGGTACAGGCGCGCCGTTCACCTTCACCCAGCCGCCCCTGCTCAGCGGGCTGCGGTACACGTTGTAGCCCGCCGCGCCGGCGCCGGCGTTCCATGCCAGGCTCACCTGACCACTCCCCTCGTTTGTCACGTGCAGGTTGGCCGGAGCGGCAGGCGGGGTCAGGTCTACCTCGCCTGTAGCCAAAAGCAGGGCGCTCATCGGGTTGAGCATGACCTGAACTACACCGCCGCTGACACTGCTCGTCCCGCCCAGGCTGTTGCCAACGCCGTAGATCGCCGTCAGCGAGACGCCCTCAGGCAGGTAACCGGCGACCGGGACGTCGACCAGGCGCGCCTCGGCGCTGCGGTTGATCGCGACGATGGCCGCCTGCGTCCCGGTCTTGCGGCCATAGGCGACTGTGCCGTAAGCGTCGTCGGCCAGCAGGATGCGGAAGCCGCCGCCGCTGAGCGCGGCATGATGGCGACGCAGGCCGGCCAGAGCCTGATAGTGAGCGAAGAGACTCATGTCGGGCGAGCCGCCCCGATCGGCCCACGGGTAGGTGCGGCGGTCGTCGGGGTCGTCGTCGCCCGTCAGGCCCACCTCGTCGCCGTAGAACACCGTCGGCGCGCCGGGCAGGGTGAACTGAATGAGCGAGGCGATCTGCGCCCGGCGCTTGCCTGCCGCGAGGTTCGCGGCGTTGAATTCTTTATCCACGCGCGTCTCCACGCCCGGCGTCAGCGTCCACAGGATGCGCTCGGTGTCGTGGCTGCCGAGCAGGTTCATCAGCGAATAGTACGCCGCCTCGGGATAATCCTCGCGAATAGACTCCAGGCGTGCGGCGAACTCGGATGGCGCGATGATGCGCCCGCTGTCGGCGAAGCCTTTCGAGTCGAAATTGCCCGGCGTGAGCAGGCCGATGACGGCGTCACGCAGGCGGTAGTTCATGGTCGTGTCCAGCCGGTCGCCGCGCAGCATGCGCAGCAGGGTGCTGTCCTTCTGCCAGGTCTCGCTGATCAGCAGCGCGTCGGGCCGCGTCGCCTTGGTGATTTGGCGGAACGTCTCCCAGTAGCCGGGTGGGAAGCTCGGGTCGCCCGAAACGTCCATGCGCCACCCGCCGGCCCCCTGGCGGAGCCAATAGCGGCTGACGCTGTTCGGGCCGGTGAGAAAATACTCCTGCACTTCCGGATTGTCTTTGCGAATTACCGGGATGCTGTCGAAGCCAAACCAGCCGTCGTAGAGCGCCGAATTCGGCCCGCCGCTGCCCGCACACGCGCCGGTTCCCGGCGCGACATCGCGGAAGTAGAACCACGTGCGATAAGGCGAATTGAGATCCTCGCACGCGCCCACCGTCGGGTAGTGGCCATAGCGGTCGAAGAATGGGCTGTCGGATGAGAGGTGGTTGAAGACGCCGTCCAGTATGAGGCGGATGCCGCGCTGGTTCGCGTGCTTGACCAGGTTTTCCCAGTCCTTCTGCGTCCCAAAATACGGATCAATCTTGTAGTAATCCTGGGTGTCGTAACTGTGGTTGGAAGCGGCGTCGAAGATCGGGTTGAAGTAGATCGCCGTCACGCCCAGCGACTGGAGGTAATCTAGGTACTGGTCAACACCCTTGAGGTCGCCGCCGAAGTAGTCGCGCCCGCGCGGCGCTTCTTTTGTCGGGCTCCCGTCCGGCGGCGTATCGTCGAAGCGCCACGGGCAGTTGGTCGCGCCATCCGCATAGTTGCGGCAGTAGCCTTCCGGCAGGGCGCTCCACGGCAGGGCTAACACCGGATCGTCGTAGCGCGCGTCGCCGGTCCGGGCGTCGTTGTCGCGGCGACCATTGCGGAAGCGGTCGGGGAAGATTTGATAGATCACCGCCTCGCGCGCCCATTCCGGCGCGGCGAAGGCCGGGTCGTAGACCGTGAGCGCGTAACTGTAATCCACCACGTCGTCGGTCGTGCGGCCCAGTCCGCCGTCCAGCGCCGAGGTGTTGTCGGCGTAGTAATCGGCGTCCGCACCGTCGGCCACGATGAAGCGGTACCAGAAGTTGTCTGGATCGCTATTTGACAGCGTGGCCGACCAGAAATCGCACGTGAATCCCGCGGGGACGGGATCGTAGCACTCCACATCCGAGGCCGCGATGCTCATCGGGTATAGCCTCTGCGCGTTGGCGTTCAGGCTGTAGACGCGCAGATTCACGCCGGTCACGTCGTTGTGGAACGTGCGCAAGCGGAGGGTGACGGGCGTGCCCGCCGGGACCGCGCCGCCCGGCGTGCGGTAGAGCGTGTCACGCGAGTCGTGGCGCAGTCCATCCCATTCCACATTGTTATCCGGCATCGGGCCGGTCAGGATCGAGAGCACGTGCGTCGAGGCGTTGTATCTGAAAATCACGCGCGCGTGGTCGAACGCCACCGAGAAGGGGATGTTGGGGCCGTTCGGCACGCCGCCCGCGCCGTAGTTGACGTCCCAGCTTTCGTCGAGGGCCACTTTGCCTTCGTAATTGCCCGCCGGGAGAGCCGTCGTCTCGAACGTGTAAAGGCCGTCGCCATCCGGGTCTTGCAGCCACGAGCGCAGACAACCCGGATCCCAATCGCCCGAGCAGCCCAGTTCGGACTGGAAACTGCCGGGCGCGACGGCGATCACAGAATTCTCGTTGTCCGTGATCCAGTGGCTCTTGTGATCGTAGTAGAACTTGATTGCCCCGCCGTCCGCCGCCAGCGGGATGTTGGGGCCATCGCGCTGGGCGTTCCGGCCGTAGTTCTCGGCCCAACTATTGTCGAGGGCAACCTTGTATTCGTAATCACCCGCCGGGGGGGTAAAGGTGCGCTGATAGACGTCGTCGTCCGAGTCGTAGGTCAAGTAAGTGGCCGCGCAGTCGGGCTGCCAGTCACCGGGGCAGCCCAACTCGTCTTGCAAACTGCCGACGAGCGTGACCGTCAAAGCCGGGACGACGTTCACGGACAAGAGGTGCGAGGCCGAGTCGTAGACAAAGGTCACCTCGTAATCGGCCCCTGGAACCGTGAAGGGGATGTTCGGGCCGTTCGGCGCGCCGCCCGCGCCATAGTTCTCAGCCCAGCTCTCATTGATCGCCACCTTGACTTCGTAATTGCCCGCCGGAATCCCTGAAGTCGAAAAGGTGTAGAGGCCGTCGCCGTCCGGGTCTTGCAGCCACGAGCGGAGACAATCCGGCTGCCAATCGCCAGGACAACCGATCTCGCTCTGATAGTTGCCGGGGGCTGTGGCGATGGTGGTGTTGCGGTTGCTGGTGATCCAGTGGCTTTTGTGATCGTAGTAGAACTTGACTGAAGCCGCGCCCGCCAGCGATAGCCCGATGTTGGGGCCGTTCTGCTGCGCGTTCGCGCCGTAGTTCTCGTCCCAACTGTTGTTGAGCGCGGCCTTGTATTCCCAATTGCCCGCCGGGACCGTCCACGCGCCTTGCCACACGTCGTCGTCCGAGTCGTAGGTCAACTGAGTTACAGCGCATTCGGGCTGCCAATCGCCGGAGCAGCCCAGTTCGCTCTGCAGGCTGCCGGGGATGGAGACGTTGGCAGGGTTGGGGGTGTGTGAAGCCTGCGCCAGAGGGCTGACGCCGGGCGGCATGAGCAGCGCCAGGATGGTGACCAACATGAGCAGGCTGCGCAGACGTAAAAAACGGATGATTTTCATCTTGGACCTCTTCGTGTACAGGAATGGGCGCGCCGCTAGAAAATGCTTGTGATCAGGAGGATGAGCACCTGTCCGGCAAACTGAACCGCCAGCAGGGCCACCATCACCGAGAAATCGAACATCCCGACTGGGGGGATGAGGTTGCGGAAAGGCCGCACAATCGGCTCTGAGAATTGATCGAGGAAGCGGCGCACCGGATGCCAGGGGGCGAGCGGCGAAAACGACATCAGCGCTCTCAGGATCAGAATCACTGTGATCAGGTTGACGGCGATTTTGATGAGTTCGACAAGATAGATGGCCACGCTGAGTTCTCCTTGAATAAGCCGTTTATGACCAGGTGGAGATAAAGAGGCATAGATTTCCGACCGGGCCTCAAGCCCGTGCGCCGAAGATTGCCCGCCCAATACGGACCAGCGTGGCCCCTTCGGCGATGCCGGCTTCGAAATCGTCGGTCATACCCATCGAAAGCTCGCGCCAGTCGCCGGCTGGGAAGCGCTTCCACAGAAAATCGCGCAGTTCGCGCAGGCGGGCGAAGTAAGGC
>DAOTXG010000273.1:0-4071 GCA_034435515.1 Anaerolineales bacterium | reverse complement strand
CAGGCCGAAGCCGAGCCGGGTCGCCGCCTCGCGGACTGTTTTCCGCACCGTGACGATGTGGCTCTCGTCCTCGATGCGAACTTCGCCGTGCATTTCGCTGTTCATCGTCGGCGTCTCCGCTGATGTGCATCGGCCAACAGGTCCAGGGCGCGGTCAACGTCCAGGGCGGTCATCACGTTGCCCAGGGTGAAGCCCAACTGGGTGGCGGTGATGGCGACGCTGGGCCGCATGCCGGCGATCACCGTGCGCCCGCCCATCAGTTCGATCATCCGAGCGGTCTCGACAATGGTGCGAGCAAAGAATGAATCCAGCGTTTCCACTGCCGAGATGTCCAGCACCAGGCCTTTCGCCTCAAACCGTTCCATCGCCTTCAGCGCCTGCTCCTGCAGCGCCGTCACGGTTGGATCGTCGGGGTCGGCTGGCATCGTGACCATCAAAATGTCTCGCACCTTGATCACGGAAATTCTTTCGTCGGCCATCTTATATCTCCTCGAGGGTCAGGCGCGGGGACACGAAAAGGCGCAGAGTCATTTCACTGCCGTGTCCCCCTATCACCGCCTCACCCTCGCGCCCCGTCGCTCTTTGCCGTCACTTGCAGGTCGAGCAGTTCCATCGCCGAGCGCAGCCCGGCGGCCAATGACGAGCGGGTATTGACGCCAGCCAGGTCAATGCCCAGATGCACCAACGTCTGGGCAATCGTCGGGCGGAGGCCAGTCAGGATCACGTCTGCGCCCAGCAGGCGCACCGCCGCGATCGCCTCGACCAAATGCCGCGCCGTTTGGGTGTCAATCATCGGCACACCCGTGATGTCCACCAGGGCAACGGACGAGCGCGAGTCCACAATGCCCTGCAGGAGTTTCTCCATCAACTGCTGGGTGCGCTGGCTGTCGAGCGAGCCAATGAGCGGGGCGAGGATCACGCCTTCCCACACCTGCACTACCGGGGTGGCAATGTCCAGGATCTCCTGCGCCCGGCGCGCAACGGCTTCGGCGGCGGCCTTTTGCGCCAGCGCTTCTTCGGTCTGCTTGCGCTCTGTCAGATCGCGCGTCACCTTGCCAAAGCCGCGCAGGGCTCCATCCTTGTCGCGCAAGGCGGTGACGACGACATTGGCCCAGAAGCGCGACCCGTCCTTGCGCACGCGCCAGTTTTCGTCTTCGAACCGCCCTTCGCTGGCGGCGGTTTTGAGTTCCTTCTCCGTCTTGCCGCTCTCGACGTCTTCTTTGGGGTAAAAGATGGAGAAGTGCTGGCCGATGATCTCCTCCGGCTGGTATCCCTTGATCCGCCGGGCGCCTTCGTTCCAGGTGACAACCCGCCCTTCGGGATCGAGCATGAGAATGGCGTAGTCCTTCACGCTCTCCACCAAAAGGCGGTAGTCCTGTTCGTTTCCCAGCCGTCCTTCTCCGGTGTGTTTCTCCTGAGTGATCTCTGTTTGCTTGGGCATGGTTGTTTACCTCCTTGCAGGGTGAAGTATAGCCGCCGAGGGCGGGCGGACAGTCCGAGCGCCAGCGCACAAACCAACACGATCCGCGGCAGAGAGCGAAGGTTCATGGCGCGGCTCCGTCGAAAAACTTCTCGTCAATCGGCAGATGCGCGGCGACTAGAAACTGCCGGAAATCATCTTCCCGCACGCGGCGGTGGCCGCCAGGGGTCGTATACGCCTTGAGGCATCCTTTTTTGATCCAGCGCAGCACGGTGGTCCGGCTCACGCCGCAGTAGGCGGCGATAACGCCGGTTGTCAGCCACTCTATTTTGACAAGTTTCTGCATCTCATCTTCTCCGCAGCCGCAGCCACAAAAAACGCGGCAAAACGTTCAAATGTAATATAGGTGTAAAGAGAACCAATTCGCTACCGGAGTTGCCGCCAAAAAAATGGCGGCAACCCGCCATGTGGGTGACAGGTCGCCGCCAAAGTGGGAGAGCCTCGTTACCGTTTTCCCTTGTCGCCCAGCAGCCCCCGGCGCGCCGCGTACCCGATCAGCTCCGCCCGGTTGTGCAGGCCCAGCTTGTCTATCGTGGAGGCGCACAGCCGCTCCACCGTCCTTACGCTCACAGACAAGTGCAGCGCAATTCCCCGGTTGGTCTGCCCCTCAGCCACGAGCCGCAACACTTCGCGCTCGCGGGGTGAAAGTTGCTCGTAGTGCCGGGCGACGCCATTCTTCAATCGAGTCAGGTAGTCCTTCAGCAGGTGTTGCCCCAGCATGCGCGGGATGGGCACGCCGCCCTGCCGGAGGAGGCGCACCGCCGCCAACAGTTCGTCGGCCGAGGCGCCCTTCAGGACGTATCCCTCGGCCCCGGCTTCCAGCGCCTGGAAAAAGTAAGCCTCGTCGTCGTGCACCGTGAGGATCAACACCCGGGCCTGCGGCGCGGCTGCTCGCACACGAGGGATCGCCTCCAGGCCGCCCAGACCCGGCATGGATAAATCGGTGATGACCAGGTCCGGTTGCCATTGGCGCGCCTGCTGAATCAACTCCTCACCGCTCTTGGCTTCTCCCACAATCTGCAAATCGGTCTGGTTCTCCAGGATCAACCGGAGGCCGGCCCGCACCACCTCGTGATCGTCGCAGATCAGCACTTTAGTCATCGTCATGGTCTTACCCCTCGGTAAATTATGTCACCTCGCCCGACAGGGGCAATTCGACCCAAATCGTCGTTCCCTGACGGGGCGTGCTCTGCACCCGCATCGTCCCGCCTAACAATTCGGCGCGCTCTTGAATACCCGCCAGTCCATAATGGCTGTCAGGCATAATCCAACTCCCGGCGATCACTCTGTCCCCACGCCGCCGCGCCTGCGGGGGATGGGGTTGGAGACCCACGCCGTCATCGCTCACCTGGAGCGTCACTCGCTCCGGGTTCGCCCACAGCGAGATTCTGGCGCTGCGCGCGTGAGCGTGCTTCCGGATATTGGTCAGCGCCTCCTGCACGATGCGGAACAGCGCGGTCTCGAGATGTGGCGGGAGTCGGTCGGACAAGCCGGCCGCTTTCAGGGCGACGACTACCCCGGCGCGTTCACGCAGTTCGTCCGCCAGATACCGCAGCGCCGGGATCAGTCCCAGGTCATCCAGCACGGACGGGCGCAGGCCAGCCATCATCCGGCGGATGCTCTCCAGGGCCTCTTGAGTCAGCGCCTCGGCTTGCTCCAAGATAGCCTGGGCCGACGCGGCGGATTCAGGGAGCAAGCCCCGAGCCGTGCTCAATTGCATCACCAGGGCCGTCAGCGATTGGCTGACGTCATCGTGGATTTCAGAAGCCAATTGCCGCCGTTCCGATTCTTGAACTTCCACCAGCCGGGCGCTCAATTCACGGAATTGGGCGTGTTGCTCTTTGACAGAATTGAATAACCTGGCGTTCTGAATGGCCAGCGCCGCCCGGTTGGCCAGGTCCTGCAAGAGCGCCTGATCGTCAGGCGTATACCGGCGGCCGCGCCGATCGCGGGTAAGGCCGAGTGTGCCAATCACGTGACCTTGTGCTTGTAAAGGTACGACCAGCACGCTGGCGATACCAATCTGGTCTATGTAGGGCCAGAATTCCGGTTCGGACAAGGCCCGATATTCTTCGGGGTTCACGACCGGGATGTAGATTGATCCGCCGGACAACAGAGTGCGAAACCTTTGGGTATCCGTCCCTCCCTGCCAGTTAACCAACAAGGCGTCATGCATCAAGGCCAGTGCTTTTGGATCGGGGTGATGAAAGGCGACCGGATAGGATCGCTGCCCATCGTCTGAGAACAGGGTCATGACGCACGCATCGCCGATCAACGCCGCTGTGCGCCGGGCTATGGTTGTTAGAATATCCTGATAATCCAGACCGGCCTCGGCGAGGGTCTGTGAGATGTCCGCCAGCAACTGCGCCCGAGCGGTCTGAAGGCGTAAGGCCTCTTCCACCCGCTTACGCTGGATAGCCTCCGCCAGCACATTCGCGACGGATTGGACGAAATGCACATCATCCTGCGAAAACACCTGCCGATGCGTGGTGTGCACGCCCATGACGCCGAATGGTTGCTCCACGTTGCCGATAATCACGCTGAGGCCGCTGACGACGCCGTGGTCGCGCAGTAGCGGCGGACCACTGAAC
>DAOTXG010000272.1:0-3770 GCA_034435515.1 Anaerolineales bacterium | reverse complement strand
TCAACTCCTTCCTCGCTCAGTCCACGGTCCGGCCCACCACCGCGCTGGTCACCGGCTACGACTTCCTGATTGACCAGGCTAACGCGATCAGCCACACACTGGCGATCAGCTATGGCATCCCCAACCAGACCCGGCTGATTGACGACGATTGGACGGCGGAAGAATTCCGGATGAGGTTCTTCACCACGCCCCAGGCGCACAGTCTGAACTCGCTCAACGCGCATTTCCAGCACTACCGCTTCTTCCCCAACGATCCGAATGACGTCTACGCTACGGACGTGGACACGTTCGGCGCCAGCACGAACTTCAGCGGCACCCTGATCTTTACTGTCGGCTGCCACTCCGCCCTGAACGTCCCGGACGGCCAGTCCCCAACAGATGCGGACTGGGCGCAGGCCTTCACCCGGCGCGGGGCGACCTTCATCGGCAACACTGGCTACGGCTACGGCGACTCCGACCTGGTCGCCTACTCCGAGCGCCTGATGGTCAACTTTGTCAAACAACTGGGGTACTGGCCTGACGGCCAGGCGCCGACCGTCGGCCAGGCGCTGCTGCGCGCCAAGCAGCACTACTACAACACCGCCGCCGCGGGCGCCTTCAGCAACTACGACGAGAAGGTGCTGGAAGAGATGATCCTCTACGGGTTGCCCATGCTGCGCGTGAGCATGCCCGTCACCACCACCACCCCGCCCGACGGGCCCAATCTGGCCGCAGGCGTCCAGGTGGTAAGCGCGCCGTCTCAGGGCGCGCGCCTGGCCGAGCCAGTGAGCGCCCAGGCGGTCACCAGCAGCGTCACGCTGAACCTCGGCTACACGCTGAACAGCGTCGGCGGGTTAGGCGATTACTACCTCATCACGGGCGAAGACGACGTCCAGGTCGCGGGCGGGCGGCCCATTCAGCCGCGCACCAGCCTCGATATCCACCGCGCCGACACCCTCGCGCACGGCGCGCTCCTGCTGGGCGGCGCGTTCAGCGACACCCCGGACTTCGACCCGGTCATCTCGCGCGTGATCACCGACGAACTCTACGTCGAGACTGAGCCGCTCTACCCGGCGCTGGGGTGGTATCCAGTCGTCCCCGGCACGCTCAACCGCTTCCTGGGGATTGACGGGCAATCGCGCGAACGGCTGGTGGTCACCCCCGGCCAGTTCCGCGCGGCGGGCGCGGTCTCGCCGACGGTGGGGACGCAGCGGTTGTACAGCAGCCTGCAGTACGAAATCTACCACGCGCCGTTTACGGATACGGACTTCATCGCTCCGAGCCTCTGGCAGGTGCAGGCGGTGGTCACTGGGACGACGATGACATTCGACGTGCGGGTGACCGACGACAGCGGGAACGTGGCGCGGGTGGTGGTGCTCTATCGAGAAACAACTGACAATGCGTGGAAGATGGCCGAACTGAATCTTGACTCTGCGACCCAAACCTGGAGGAAGAGTAGTGAGAGCGGCTTGCGCGGGGAGATTGAATTCTTCGCCCAAGCGGTCGATCCTAGCGGGAACGTCGCGCTGGCACTCGATCACGGCAATGCCTTCTCACAGGTCCTCACGACTGAAACCAGACTCTATCTTCCCCTCGTGAGGAAATAACGCCGAGCGTCCAAGGCCCTCTGAACCTCTACCCTCCGCCCTTAGTCTATCCTGCCCCGAAACCCGGTTTCTTGACGAAACCGGGTTTCGGGCCAACTTGCCCGATAGCAACCATCCTGACGTATAATCCTCCCGGCAAAGACGCGAAGAAACTTCGCGTCTTCGCCGTTTATCCGTTTACGCGAAGCGGTTTCATATCCGTTGACACCAGATTCAAAAAGCAGATCTTAACCTCTACATCTCAGGGAAAGAGGAAACACGCCATGCGCATGAGTCAACTCTTCAGTCAGACGCTGCGGGAAGCGCCCGCCGACGCGGAAGTGACGAGCCACAGGCTGCTCGTCCGCGCCGGGTTCATCGCCCAGTTGGGCGCGGGCATCTTCAGTTACCTGCCGCTGGCCCGGCGGGCGATGAACAAGATCGAGGACATTATTCGCGAAGAAATGAACGCCATCGGCGGGCAGGAGATCACCATGCCCGTCGTCCATCCCGCGGATTTGTGGAAAGAGACCAAACGCTGGTATCAGATCGGCGACGAGATGGGGCGTTTCCGCGACCGCGCCGGGCGCGACATGGCGCTGGCAATGACGCATGAGGAGGTGGTCGGCGACCTGGCGCGCCGGATCATCCGCTCTTACCGCCAACTGCCGCTGCTCGTCTACCACATCCAGACGAAGTGGCGCGACGACCCGCGCCCGCGCGCCGGCCTCATCCGCGTGCGCGAGTTCACGATGAAAGACAGCTACAGCCTCGACTCCGACTGGGCGGGGCTGGCCCGGCAATACCGCGCGCACTATCAGGCGTACTTCAACATCTTCAACCGTTGCGGCCTGCCCGTCATTGCCGTCAAGTCGGACGTGGGAATGATGGGCGGACAGATGGCGCACGAGTTCATGTACCTCACGCCCATCGGCGAGGACACGCTCATCCTGTGCGACGCGCCAGCGTGCGGCTACACGGCCAACCGGCAGGTCGCGCGCTTCCAAAAGCCGGCAGCCGCCCCCGAAACGCCGAAGCCCGTCGAAAAAGTCGCCACACCGGAGATGACGACGATTGCCGGATTGGCCGAATTTTTGAACGTGCCCAAAGCGAAGACAGCTAAGGCCGTGTTCCTCGTGGCGACCATCACCGAGGGCGACCAGGATGTTGACCGCTTCGTATTCGCCGTGGTGCGCGGGGACATGGAACTCAACGAGACGAAACTGGCGAACGCGGTGAGAGCCAAAGACCTGCGGCCCGCGCGGGAGGACGAGATCCGCGCGGTGGGCGCGGTCCCTGGCTACGCCTCTCCACTCGGCCTGGATACGTCGCGCGTCCTCGTCGTCGTGGACGAGGCGGTGCGAGACTCGCCCAACCTGGTCGCGGGCGCGAACGAGGCGGGCTACCACCTGCTCAACACCAACTACGGGCGCGATTACCAGGCGCAGATCGTAACCGACATCGCCGCCGCCGAGGAGGGAGCGGCCTGCCCGGACTGCGGCCAGCCGCTGCGAGCCGTGCGCGGCGTGGAGACGGGCAACATTTTCAAGCTCGGCACACGCTACAGCGACTCGCTGGGCGCGGCCTTCCTCGACAAAGATAACACCCAGAAGCCGATCATCATGGGGTCGTATGGCATCGGCGTGGGACGGCTGCTCGCGTGCATTGCCGAGGAGCGCCACGACGAGTACGGGCTAAAATGGCCCATCACCGTCGCGCCCTATCACGTCCATCTCGTTTTGCTACCAGGCGGGCAGGCCGGGGGAGTTGCCGACCGGCTTTACACGGATTTGCAGGCGGCAGGAGTCGAAGTGCTGTACGATGACCGGGATGAGCGCCCCGGCGTGAAGTTCAACGACGCCGACCTGATCGGCCTGCCGCTGCGCCTCACGGTGGGCGAACGCGCGCTCAAGCAGGGCGGCGTCGAACTCAAGCGCCGCGGCCGCAAAGAGAGTCTGGTCACGCCAATCGAGGGGGTGGTCGAGAAAGTAAAATCGGAGATTAGAGAATTGGAGAGGGAGATTGCGGCGAGGGTGAAGGCAGTGGCATTTAAAGACTGACTCGTATTCCGTATTGCGTATTGCGTGGTTGGCTTATCCAATATCGCGGAGCATCCCTTTGGGACGGAATACGCAATACGCAGTACGCCTATGCCCTCCTTCCTCTCCCAAACCTCCCACCGCCCCTGGCCGCTGCCCTCCGGCC
>DAOTXG010000271.1:0-17226 GCA_034435515.1 Anaerolineales bacterium | reverse complement strand
GATCTTCGCGGCCCTGCCCCTTGCGCCTTTTGACCGGCAGGCGATAGACACGCACCCCGTCGGCAGTCTCCCGCGCCGGCTCGCCTTCCGCCCGCAGGCAGATCACGTCCACCTCATAACCGTGGTTAATCAGCGCGTGGGCCTCCCGCTCGACGCGGGGTTCGCCGAGGGGATAATAGGCGTGAACAACCATGCAATGTTGTCTGGAGGGTCTCACAAGAATTTCCTCACGAGTTGATAGCCCGCTTGGCTAAGGCGCAGTCGCGCTGGGGCGTGGACACAGACGTTTCGGCCATAATTGACCAGACGCCCGCCAAACTTGGCCTTGAAATTACGAACGCCGTAGTTCTCGCCCGGTTTTCCCGCTCCGCC
This sequence comes from Anaerolineales bacterium, assembly GCA_034435515.1. Lineage (GTDB taxonomy): Bacteria > Chloroflexota > Anaerolineae > Anaerolineales > UBA6663 > DATDRS01. The sequence continues at coordinate 16,854 of DAOTXG010000271.1, read as the reverse complement.
AAAGTCATAGACGGCGTAGCCGTTCTCGGCGCCCCACTGCAAAATGTGCCAGGTGAGCAGTTCGTTAGGCAGGTAGTGCCCGTAGGCTCGATCCAGACCGCTGTACCAGCCATAAATCACATCTTTATAGACCAACTCGACCGAGGCGGCAATGGGCGTCTGGCCGACGTCGGCCAGGAGGAACCGGATCATGCCTTTGGGGTGGAGCAAGTCGAAAGCTGCCTCAAAAAGAGAGCGGTCGGCCAAGGGGACGCGAGCGGCCTGATAGCTCTGGCGTAACAGGTGATAACCCGCGGCGACGTCCTCTTGTGTGTTTGCCTCCCGGATGGTCACCTGACCTAGCCGGAGTCCGCGTCGAATATGTTTACGTGTGCGGGGCCCGATGCTGTGGAAGACGGCCTCGGACGGGCGTTTCAGGTCTACCACGTAGCTCAGATGGTCTTCGTAAACAAAGCCCTGCTCACGCAGAGTGGGTTGGAGTTCATCCAAACTCGACAGGTTGCGCAGTTCGGTGAAGAGCACGGCCCTATCCACCTCTTGCCGATACTGGCGCAGGAGCAAGGCCAGCGCCTGCTGTCCCTCTGCGCCAGAAGCGCAGAGCACACTGCCATACACGATGGCGCGCGTGCTGAGATGGCGGAGCCAGCCCGGCAGCGTCGTCACGAGCGAGGGGAGCAATAAAGCCAGGACGCGCCCATCTCTGTCAATCGTCGCCCACACGCTGGGGGAGTATCCTTTAGCGCATTCGAACACCTGAAACATCTCGGGTGTGTGAAAAACGGCGCCCTGCGGATGGGCATCCACAAACTCCCGCCAGCGAAGCCCGTCTACTCGTCGAATAATTTCCATCGCCCGCTCTAGGGTTCCGATTTCCTGGCGGCCACGAGGCACCAGGGGCTGAGGCGAGAGTAACGATCCAGTCGCAGCATCTGTTCGACCCGCGCCGCTGGCCGCACCAGGGCGCTATCGCTGCGTACGTCGAAGGGTATCCAGTTGTAGCCGCTGACCGCCTGGAGGTCGAAGCCGCACTCGGCCGTCGCTTGCAGCACCTCGCGACAGCTCAGTTGGTATTCCCCGCCTGAAGTTTTCGGGTGACGAGCGAGATCAATGCCGGCAACGCGATCTAAAAGCCGCTTCAGCGCCCGGGTGAGAGAGGGGCCGAAGAGCCGCCTCAGCACCCAGCGGTAGCTCTGCGAATTCACCGAGTCGAAGATCAGCAGGCCGCCCTGGCTTAGCACCCGGCGACTCTCCCGCAGAAACGGTTCGTGGGCGAAAAACCCGACGCACTCGATCGCTATCACGACGTCGAAACGGTCGTCGGCGAAGGGCAGGTCCGGCGCCTGGGCCCTGATCAGCGGCGTCGTGCGGGCGTAGCGCTGGCATACGGCCAGCGCCGCTGGATCAATATCCAGTCCCACAACTTGTAAGCCCGCCTCCTGCAGCGCTCGGGTTATCTGTCCTTGTCCGCAACCGATCTCGAGCAGGCGGCGCGGCGGTGGAGCGGCGTCCAGGAATCGCCGGATAAAAGCGATTTCATGCTGGAAAAGATAACGCCCCATCGCAGTCTCAGCGCGCCCGAACCTTACATCGTCCTGAGAAGAGAAACGCGCCTGGGCAGAACTGGTATGTGTTAAATGCATCAGATAGCCTTTCCGTGTGTCCCGCGCTGATCCTCACGGCCGGGGCCTGGCAGTCAACGAGCCTTCACAACGGTGGTTGCGAAGTACGCATGAGTCTTTTCCGTATCTTCGCTACCGTTGGCCGGTGCTCGATCTTCGGCAGCACCTCGCGGTAAGCCCAACGCAGGAACGGATGGTAGATGTAGTCATACGCGCCCGGCAGCAGAGTCACCTGTCCGCCAAACCCGAGCTTATAACGCGTCACCATCCTGTCAGCCACCTGGAGGCGCGAGTCAGGGAGGGGCTCGCCCTGCAGGACCGCCCTGGCCGCCTTGGGATCAATCCCTTCGAAATCGTAGTAGCGATAGCCCTGCGCTTTGGCCCACTGCATAACCGTCCACTCCAACACTTCGTTCGGCTTGCGCTCCCTATGCTGACCCGACCAGGCGCTCACGTGGGTGAACAGGCTATCCCCGAACGGGATTGCCAAGAGCGTGGACACGGCTTCACCCGCATATTCGGCCAGGAACAGCTTGAGATGTCCCCGTGAGCCAAGAGCGCGCCGCATTTCCGCATAGTATTTCTCAGAGTAGATAGGAAACTGCTTCCTCTGGCTGGCGGCTGTCAGTAGCCGGTAGAAGGTCCCCCAATCGCTCTCGGCGCCTTCCCGAATGCGGACTCCCTGAGACTGGCCGCGCCGTATGTTGGCGCGAGTGCTCTTTTTCATCTGCGCCAGCAGGTCGTCAAGGCTTGGGGTCAGGTCAATCCGAATCGTGGCGGTGACGGTGCCGATTTTCGGATTCGGTCGAAATCCCCAACCGGGCAACTGGTGCGCCAGAGCCTGGCCGTTAACTGGCGGTTGTAAAGCGAGATATACGACGCGCTGCGCTATCGCGACCTGGTGCAAGGCAGTGATGACGAGGTGGGATAACTGAGGGTCATCTGCAGCGACCAGCGGGCCTTTGGGCACATAGCCCAGGCTGCCCACCAGCGGCAGGGGACGCGTCAACAACTGCGCCCCGGCCACCAGGCAATCCCTGCGCCTCACCACGACCCGTGTCGCGCGCCAGCCGGACAGGGCCTTCATCCGGGCCCATAGACTGCTCTGCACGTAGTGTCCACCAGGCGTCTTCGCCAGAAACTCATCCCAATCGGGCGCTTCCGGCCTGTCGTCCACACCGGCCTGGCAGTCGGCGGCCGCCAGGGTGCGCAGGCGTTGTTCGAGGGGATAGCGCCGCAATCGCAGGTTGTCTTGGTCAGTTCTCATTTCACTCACTCGTCTCTCGATGCCGGCCCGTGCGGCGGCGTAAGCTTTGGCGAGCCGCGGCGCACTCAGGCGCGCCTCAGCCGGTCTATCCACACTGCGATTCGATCCAAGAGGCCAGTGTTGAAGCGCTTATGCGTAATCAACGCATAGAACAGCGCCGAATACGCATAATCATGGGCGCCGACGTAGAGCGTTACATTTTGGCTAAACCCGCGTTTGAAGCGGTACACACCCCACAGACCTTCTGCAGAGTTCGACGCCGGCAAACCCTCGCCTTTAGCCACAGACAGCCCGACCGCCTCAGGGATCCCCCACAGGTCAAACGTGCGGCAGTTCTGAGCCTTAGCCCATTGTATGGCCTCCCACATGAGCAGATAGTTGGGCTGCAAATTGCTGTGTTCGCCCGAGGACGCCCCATGCAGATAAGCGGCGTGCTCGCCAAAGACCGCCGACATATTCACTGCCAGTGTTTTACCCTGATAAGACGCGACAAATAACCTGACCTGCCCCAGTTCAGCGAATGTTTCCCACTCGTACTGGTAATAATCCAACGTCCGAGGACTGAACTCACCCCGGCGCCCCGTGATTTGGATGAGACGGTAAAATGTTGGCAGGTCCTCAACATCACCTACCCGGATCGAGACCCCCTTTTTCGCCGCATAGCGGATGTTGTACCGGGTTTTGGGATGCATCTGGGCTAAAACGTCGCCTAAGCCTTGCGCCAGATCCACAATAATCGTCGCACGCGGTTGGTTCGTATACGGACTGCTCCGGAAGTGATGTTGCTGCAGCACGCGAGCGTCAACCGAGTTATCCAGTAGCGGCGGCTCGATCCGCAGAAAGACGGCCCGGAAGCGGCGGGCAACTCGATGGAGCTCGCACAAGAGCCGGGAAGTGATCTCGCCGTCTAGCCAGTGGCCGACCGGACCTCGCGGAACATAGGCCAGACTGACCAGGCCCGGCGGTATAGGCCGGATAAGCAGTTGAACGCCGGCCACAATTCGCGCCTGTTTCTCCGCCGCGATGCGAACAGCCTTCCACCCTAATTTTTCCTTGAAAGCGCCCCACTCCCAAGATTGTAAGAGGGCAAAAGACGACGACTGGGCCACAAAGGCGTTCCAGTCCTCACGCCGATCAGCGCTGAGGTGAGTGATGTGCATGGTTCTCACCCTTGATGATCACGCAACCTGAAGCGCAAGAGGGTCGTCCCCAGGCGCGCCGCGCCCACGATGCAAAGGGGATGTTCGCTTGAAACCATGACAGGTCACTTATCGGCCGGCAGGGCGGGCTTGGCGAAAGGGCCGGCGGCCAGGGCGCTCAACTGCTCGTCGCTCATGCGATCCAAATCGAAGAGCAGGATGCCTTTTGAACCGGCCTGGCGCGCCATTTCTATTTCCATCAGCAACTGATCCGGCGCTTTAGGAGTGCCGGACTGCTCCTCCTCGGCGTAGACTCTTAGACCCAGGACGACCTGATCGCTCGCCTGCATCACGGGCTGCCAGGCAGCCAACACAGGCTCCAGATCGGACGCCTCTCTCACGTAGCCCCTGGGCGCGAGAAAATCTATGTATCCCCCTTCGAACCAGGCAGGCCAATCCTGCAAATACCGTTCGACGGCCTCCGTCTGGTCGGAAGTAATCGTGACCGAGACCGCCACGTCCGGATGCTTTGCCTTGACCCGCTCGTAAACGCTTTTAATCAAAGCGCTGACGCCCTGCCGGCGAAACTCTTTCCACCGGGCGTCCTGTTCCCGATAAATCACCAGGCTTGCGCTTCTGGGGCTGTTGGGGATGAGGGGATGCTCGCCGACAGCGGTCATTAACAGCCAGCCTTTGAAATACCGGCCGCGCGACTGGAGGCCAGTGAGCGCCTGTATCGCGGCGAGGGAGATCGAGCGCGTCGGGCCGTCAATCAGAATCATCCCGCCGCCGCCGCGGACAAAATCGGCCAGCCCCACAGCGGTCTCCGGCGAGATCAGGTACACGTTGGGTAACACCAGCACCGAGTCCGCGCCCAGGCTCGGAATGTCGGCCTCGGTCACCTCGAAGGGCGTCCAACCCAGATGTTCCAGCCAGGCCATCGCCTTCTCCAGACTCTCCGCGCCATATTCCTGGACCGTGGGTTCAGAACGCAAGACATACACCTGCCCTCCCTCATCGAGCAAGCGCCGGAGACTGCGTCCCAAAATCTCGCTCCCCACCGCCACACTGCGCTGGCTCGCATTCCAGTTCAAGAGGACGACCTCCCCCTCCCCATAGCGATTAAGCGTCACGGCCGGGGAGCCGTCGTTGAAGGTCGCCAGGACCTGGGCTGCCCCCAGACTGATCAGGGGATTGCCTTCGAACCATCCATAAGCCGGCAAATCCGCGTAGCGCAATTGATTCAAATCCAGGTTATGTTCTTCCTTAAACCGTTCAGCGCTGTAGGCGTCGAAACCCCACTCCGGGCCTGGGTAACGGGTGTAGTCAAAATGAAGGCCGTCCACCCCATAGTGCTCCACGGTCTCCAGCATCAGGTCTCCGATAAACTGCCGGACATCCGGCCGGGTGAAGTTGAGCCAGGCGACCGTGTCGCCGTCGGGCCCCACCAGCGCCCAGTCCGGATGCTCGGCCAGAAAGGGGGAAGCCTCTCCCCGGCTAACCCGTCCCATTGGAAACCAGGCATGAACCTCCAGACCGCGGCGATGCGCCTGCGACACCAGGTAGGCCAACGGGTCGAGCCCGGGTTCAACTCTCTCATATTGACTGGTCAGGGCGCTGGGGTACACCGTCTGCCCGAAAAGATAGACGTCGACAAAGATAGCGTTCAAGCCGCCGGCTTCAGCGCGCCGCAGGACGGCGTCAATTTTTTCCCGGCTGGTGATGGACCGCGCCTGCACCCACGCGCCCTGGAGTGGAGGCGTCTCGGCCTCTCGACCGGGCGAGAATATCCTGAACAGCGGAAATCTCAGCGTGTAGACAGTGCAGCCGCCCAGAGCGAGCACGACCAGGAGAAGCGCCGGCCTTAACCGCTGTTTCCAGACACTCATCTCGGACTTCAGTCAGGTTGCCAACCTGTCCCCCGGCGGCTAACGTCCCAGGAACCGCAGGCCATAATCCCAAATCGTCAAGGCATCAATATCGCCGGTGACGCACAAGGCGCTGCGCGCGCCCTGCGGCCAGCGGCCCAGCCGCACTAATGGAAAATCGCCCTGCTCAATCTGCGCGAGCAGCGGCCGTTCGTCCTCGTATCGAAACCGGGGCCGGTCCACGTAGAACGTATGCGCCTGGTCGTCGTCGGCCTGTTCGATGATGTAGCCCTGCTGCCGCAGGAAACTCTTAAGATAGGGCGAGGTCGAAGGCGACACGCCGATGAACGGCCGGCGGGCAGCCTTCAGGGTAAAAGTCGCGCTGGGGAGGCGCCGGTAATCGCTGTCCCAGGGGACAGGTGCAGGCGTCGCCGTCACCTGACGCGCCAGGGTCGTAACCCCCTCCGGCCCATTTACGCTGACAGAGATTTCATCCCCCTCGCGCTGGGTCAGGGTCACGGCCGTTTCCGTGCGGGCTTTCCACCAGCGAGCAATTTCGTCCAGCCGCGCGATCCAGACGCCTGGCGATAAGGCGCGCGCCTGGCGCAAGGTCGCCGTGAGCGCTGCCTGACACAGGTCAATACGCTCCGGGTGCAGCCCCAGGGTGAACAGTTCCCCCCGCGCGTAGGTTTCGGCCAGGATGGCCAGCCACAGCGCATTCATCGGCTCGCCGGGGGCGAGTTGAAAGCGATCAATCAGCGCCTCGTCGTCCGGCAGGCAATAAGGAATGTGCACCAGGCCGTCGTCCTCACGCGGCAGGGCCGGATAGTCGCGGGCCGAGAGGGCGCCATAGAAGTCGAGGACCTGGCGATACGCCTCTGTGTCCACCTCGTCTACCACGTCCCAGGCCAGGCTCTGGCTGCTGTCGTAGAGGAAACCGGACTGCTTGAGCGCGGTGAGGGTGGCTTCGTTCCAGCGCAGGTAGGGACAGCGAAATCCGTCCCCGACGATGCGCGTGGCCTGAAACAGCCGGCGCGCCTTAGCCAAATGAGTTAACTGCTCATCTAGCGACAACTGGGTGTGATCAACGTGGTAGTAGCCGTGGACGGCGAATTCGATGTTGCGCGCCTGATATTTTTCGACGACCGCCGTATGGCGCGCCAGCGCGACGCCGATAATCGGAAAAGTCGCGCCGCAATCGTACTCAGCGAGGATTCCGGCGAAATGCGCCAGACGGCGGTCCATGTTGCGCGGCGTGACGCCATGGCGCTGGCTGATTTCCATCACGCGCCGCGCCGTATTGACCATGCCCTTCCCTCTAGTCGCGATCCGCATAGGATTGTTCATTTACCAGCAAATGCCTTGATAACGTTCACTGGCCGGGAGGGGATCGCTCACCAGACGGATCAGGTCAATCAGCGTCTGGTCAGGGCGTAGTTTGCTAAGCACCTCGCTGTACTCGGGCGACTTGCTCCCGATCACGATCACCTCACAACTCTTCAGCACCTCGTCCACCGACTCCGCCATCAGGGAGGCGATATGCGGGATGGTTTGTTCAATATAGGCGCGGTTGGCGCCCTGCAAATTAGCCAGCGAGACGTAGCGGTCATGGACTTTGACCTGATAGCCTTTTCCAATCAGACGCTCAATCAATTCTACCATCGGACTTTCGCGCAGGTCGTCCGTGCCGGCTTTGAAGCTGAAACCGAGCACGCCCACCCGCCGGCCGCCCGCGCGCGCGACCAGGGCGTAGGCGTGGTCCAGCTGCTTCTCATTGCTGGGCAGAATGGATTCTAACATAGGCACGCGCAGGTCCAGGCGGTGACTGTGGTAGAGAATGGCGCGCAGGTCCTTGGGCAGGCAGGAACCGCCGAAAGCAAAGCCGGGCCTGAGGTAATAGGGGGACAGATTCAGTTTGGTGTCTTTGCACACCAGGTCCATCACCTGGTGGCTGTCAATCTGCTGCTGCTTGCAGATGTTGCCGACCTCGTTGGCAAACGTTACCTTGAGCGCGTGAAAGGCGTTGTTCACGTACTTGACCATCTCCGCCACTTTCATCGGCGCATGATACAGCGGCGCCTGGAGCATGGAATAGAGGCCGGCCAGGAGCGCGCCCGCCTTTTCGTCCGTCGAGCCGATGATCGTGTAGGGCGGATCGTAAAAATCCTGGATGGAACTGCCCTCGCGCAGAAATTCAGGATTGAAACAAACGCCAAAATCCTGCCCCGCCTTTTTGCCGGAGGCGGTTTCGAGCGCGGGGATCACCACCTCTTCCATGCTCCCGGGCAACATGGTGCTGCGCGCCACCACCAGGTGATAGCCGCGCTTGGTCTTCAGCGCCTGGCCGATTTCTTCACACACGCGCCGGAGGTAAGCCAGATTGATGCTGCCATTGGGTCGGCTGGGCGTGCCCACGCAGATGAAGGAGACCTCGCTCTGCAGGACGGCCTCGTGCGCCTCCGCCGTGCCGCGCAGACGCCCTGCCTGCACGGCTTTCTTGACGAGCTCTCCGATTCCTTCCTCGACAATGGGGCTGAGCCCCTCGTTGACCATCGTCACTTTCGCCGGGTTGATATCCACCCCGATAACACGATGGCCATTATCCGCCAGGCAGGCGGCCAGCACCACGCCCACGTAGCCCATGCCAAATACACTGATGTTCGTCATCGTCGTCCTCGCCGTGATGATAGTTGGAATGCGAAAGCCTTAACCAAGGCGCATCTTACTCGCGGACTTTTCGCCGCAGCCATTGCGCCAGTTCCTCGATCTTCGCCTGCCATTCTTGCCGCCGCGCCGCCTGCAACTCTTGGATCTCGGCTGCCAATCGCGCGTGATTCTTTTTCATCTCGAGCACGCCGGCGCGAATGCCTGCGGCCGTGTTATCCACGTGGACGGTCCCCTGGCAAAAATAATCGCGCAGCAGAGGCCAATTGGACGTGATAATTGGCTTTCCCAGCCACAAGGCCTCGCAAGCGCCGCGCTGCATGGTATGGTTGCGGGTCGTCAGGCAGAGGACCGTCTGCGCGGAGTCCAATAAAGCATAATACGTTTCGTTCGGCAAAAAATCCGTGAAGTGCACATTGGCCGGCGCTTGCTGGAACACGCCCGGCGGGGCGTTTTGCTTTCGGCCCGTCACATAGAACTGCACGTCCTGGCAGCCGGCCGCCGTTTCAAGGATGGCCTGGAGCGGTTCGTCTGGCGCGAAGGTATTAATCACCACGACGTTGAACTCTCCGCGCAGCGGGTAGGCGCCGGCGCGCGGGAAGGTCGTGGGCACATCGTGCAGGACAAAGGCGTGCCCGCCCCAGCCCTGGATGATTTGCTGAAAATGCTCGTTGGTGACCAGCGTCGTCACCGCCCGGCGCGCCAGCCAACGCACCAGCCAGCCCGGCCACAGCCACAGGCGGTAGGTGAAGGCGGCGCTGTGCGCATCCACGAGATATTGGCTTCCCGTCAACGCGCAATAGCCGGCGACAAACAACACCGCCAAACTCGGCGGGCTTTGCACGATCACCACTTTCGGCCGCCTGGCGAACAGCAGCGCCAGCGTCGCCGCCGCCTGATACGGATACTTGACCAGCGCGGAGCGCCACCCGCGTTTCGTCGTCGCATGCACAAAGTGCAGTTCCCGAATGCCCAATTCGCGCGCCAGTACCTGACTGCGCGGGCCGTGACTGGGCGGCCCCCAAACCAGGAAGACAACCGGCTGATTCAGGAGCGCCCAGGGTGTGGTCGGGGTGTTCATGCCCAAGTTGAGAGGGGCGTCAACCGGCGAGGCGTTCGGCTGTAAATTCCGCGAGCAGACTTTGGGCGTTTTGCTCGGCGCTAAATTTCTCAATGACCGTTTGTCGGCCCTGCCGCCCCCACTGCCGTCTGCGCTCTGGGCTATCGAGCAAGTGAGCCAACGCCTCGGCCAGCGCCGCCTCATCGCCTGGCGAAACCAGCGCGCCGCTGACGTTGTCCTCCACGGCTTCGGGGATGCCCGAATGCCGGGTTGAGACGATGGGCAATTGCATGGCCATCGCTTCCAAGATGACGTTGGGAATGCCGTCTCGGTCGCCATTTTCGCCGAGCACCGCCGGCAGGACGAAGACTGTGGCTTGCCGATATTTTTCTATGACCTGGGAGTGCGACAGCGCCCCACACAACGTCACCGTCTCCTCCAAGGCCAGGCGACGAATCTGGGCTTCCAAAGCCTGTCGCAGCGGGCCTTCGCCCACAATCTGGCAGTCGAAATCATAGCCTCGATCTTTCAGCCGGCGACAGGCGGCGAGTAGAAAAGGAAAGCCTTTCTTTTCCTTAAGTTGTCCGACCGCCAGCACCAGGGGCCGGCCCGCGGAGGCCGGCGCCTCGGGCTGGTACTGCTTCACCTCCAGGCCGTGATAAATGCACTTCACTTTGCCCTGGAAATGGTCGTCAGCCAGGCGCGACAAATAAGCCTGGTTATAGGCGCTGCAAGTCGCCACAAACTTGGCCGCCGCGAGCTTCTCGACCAAGAGAACCGGATTCACGTAGATGTCATTGGCATGGGCGGTCACACTATAGGGGAGGTCGAGCAGCCGGCTGGCGACCAGAGCCACCGTCGCCGCCCGGTCCACAAAATGCGCGTGCAGATGATCACAGCGGCGCGACCGCAAGACGTAGGCGGCATAGACGCCTTCGCCAAAATGCAACACCGTCTTGAGGCGGGCGCGGCGGCTGGGGTGGGGCCGCGTCAAGAGATAGACCAGCGTCTGGACGAAGCGGCGCGGCCGGAGTAAGGCAAAGTACAGGTGGCTGAGGATCAAACTCAACCAGGCGACCGGCAGGAGATAGTGAACGCCTTGTTGCAGCGCGCGTTGGTCGGCGGACAGGGGGGTATTGGCGGCCGGACGGCGGATGGCGACGATTTGCAGCTCCACTCCCCACTGCCGCAACATCTTTATTTCCCGGTCGATAAAGGTCGTGGTCAGCAGCGGGTAAGTCCCAATGATGTAAGTCAGACTCAGCTTGCCAGTCAACATATCTCGCTTAGACTACGGCCCAATGTACGTCTGGCGGCGCGACTCGAAAGCGTCGAAATAATACGTCCCACGCGTGCCATTATCAATCCCTGAAATCGCCCCCAACTGGACGCGATCAATCCGCCAGGTGTCATTGTCAACCCCGGTCAGGTTCGCGCGCTGGACGCCGTCAATCCACAATGTCAGGCCGCCGTCATTTGCGCCGGCTGCCGTCGCCGCCCGCCAGTCCAGCTCGACCGCGTGCGGCGCGTCACTGAGGATGGTCCAACCACTGTTCTGCCAGCCTGCGCCGTCGTTCAGCAGCGCCGCCCGCATCTGATAATTGCCGCTGGCAAAGCGGAGCTCAACTCTCAGCGCCACCGTGGAGTCGCCGCTGTAGCCGTAGAAGATGTAATGGGCATTGTTCTTCGCCATGGCGATTGAGTTCGGGTCAAAGTAGAAGCGCGCCCGATAGCGCGGCTCGGCGTCCGGCAGGTCGTCGGCGACGTAAATCGCGTTATTATCGTCAAGGACTGCCTGCAGGCCCTGGCTGCCGTGCAGCGCCGCCGCCGCGCTCACGCTCAGATCGCCGCCGTCGGTTGTGCTCGACGACCAGGCCGCTAGACCGCCGGACTCAAAACTGTCGGCAAAGATCAGGTCCGGCAGCGGCGTATTGGTCGGCGTGTTGGTCGGCGTCGCCGTCGGCGTGTCGCTTGGCGTCGGCGTTAGTGTATTCGTCGGCGTCGCCGTCGGCGTGTTGGTTGGCGTCGGCGTTAGCGTGTTAGTCGGCGTCGCTGTCGGCGTGTTAGTCCCGGTCGGTGTGTCAGTTGGGATCGCCGTCGGCGTGTTGGTCGGCGTCGCCGTTGGCGTATCAGTCGGGATCGGTGTGTCGGTCGGCGTCGCCGTCGGCGCGTTAGTCGGCGTTGGCGTTGGAGTGTCAACCGGCGTAGCGGTCGGCGCTGGTGTGTCGGTCGGCGTCGCCGTCGGCGCGTCAGTGGGCGTCGGCGTGGGCGAGTCAGTGGGCGTCGAGGTCAGCGTAGGCGTGGCGGTGGGTGTCGGGAGGCCCGGGTCGGGGCCAATGTAGGTCTGCCGGCGCGACTCGAACGCGTCGAAGTAGTATGTCCCGCGCGTCCCGGCGTCAAGGCCCCCGACGAGGCCCAGCCGGACAGATTTCACCCGGCGCGTGTCATTGTCAATCCCGGTCAGGGTGGACTTGGGCTGCCCGTCAATCCACAGCGTCAGGCCGCCGTCGTTGGCGCCGGCCGCCGTGGCCGCCCGCCAGTCGAATTCGATAAAGTGCGGCGCGTCGCTGATGACGAACCAGGCGGTGTTGAGCGTCGAACCGGCGTCGTTGAGCGCCCCGGCGCGGATCTGGTAAGTCCCCGAGGCGAAGCGGAACTCGACCCGCACCGTGGCCGCCCCCTCCGCGAGACCGTAGAAGATGTAATGGGCATCGCCGCTCGCCATCGCGATCGAGTTCGGGTCAAAGTAGAAGCGGGCGCGGTAGCGAGTTTCAGCCGCAGGCCGGTTGTCAGTCAGGTAGAGCGTATTCGCGTCGTTGATCACCGCCTGCACGCCCTGCGCGCCGATCAACGCCGCGCCGGCGCTCACGCTCAGGTCGCCGCCGTCGGTCTTGCTCACCGACCAGGCCGAGAAATTGCCGGCCTCAAACCCGTCGGCGAAGATCACGTCCGGCGGCGGTGGGCTGTCCCCGAGCGTCAGTTCGTACACCTTGCCGTCGTTCTCATTTGGATCCGTGCCATTGTCAATGCCGCGAGCGGAAACGTACAGATGCCTCACCGCCGGGTTCAGACTGCCCGGCGCGTAGGCCAGGCCGGACGACGCGACGGCGTTGGCAGCGGAAATGTCTATCACCTGGACGACGGTTCCGCTTGTCGTCGTCTCGACGACGTCGGCGTCGGGGCTGTTGCTGACGATGTAAAGCGTGCCGCTCTCGGGATTGAACTCGACGCCCTCGGGGTTCAATTGCCCCAGGCCGGAGGTATCAAAACTGGTCGCCTGATCGTCGCCCGCCGGCGGTACCCCGTCAAAGATGCCATTGACCCCCGGCGCGAGGATGTAGATCTCGGCCCCATCGCCGTCGGCGATGAACAGGTTGCCCTGCCCGAACCCCAGGCCCTCCGGGTCGAAGCAGTTAAACAGCGTCGTATCCAGGGACGTTACGCTGTCGTCCGCGGTCCCGTAAAGCCCATCCGGCCCCACATCCACCTCGTAGATTGTCTCTCGGTCATCGTCAGAGAAGAAGACATGCCCATTACCGGGATTCATGGTGACCCCGGCGGGTTCGTTCGTGAACGCCGTCGTGCTGAAGGTCGCGTCCAGGTTGCCCGCGGTCGTCGTCTCAAAGACGTTCGCGCCCGCGAAGTATGGCGGCATCTCTTCGACTTCGGCGTCGCTCACCCAGAGCGTATTGGACGCGGCCCGGTACGCCAGCCCCGACGGGTCGGGGCTGGGCGGCGACCACTGGGACGTGTGGATGGTCTGCACCAGGGCCGCCGTCACGTTGCTCGCCGATAACGCCGTGAGCAGGGGCGCGGTGAGCGACACCTCGACGATCTGGCCGCCTGTCCCTTGATCTTGCCCACCCGGCAGCCCGCTGTCGGCGATGTAGAGATTCATAATGGCCAGATCGTCGGTGGGGTCGCCGCTGGGCGCAAACACCATCCCCTGCGGGTCGCGGAGCTGAAGGGACGAGAGGTCGCGCGAGGACACCAGCTGACCCGTCTCGGTCAGTTCATAGAGTTGATGGTCGACTAAGCCCAAGACGTAAAGATGCCCGTCGCTGGGGTTAAAGGCGAGGCCGCGTAGTTGCGCACGCCCCAGATGGCTCAGATCCACCCAGGCCACCCGGCCCTCTCTGACGGCCGCGGCGCTGTCCAGGCGGCGCTGCCCGTCCGGGGTCAGGCTGACGATACGCGAGGCCGCATCCAAAACGAACACGCGGCCACTCGCCGGATCGACGGTCAGACCCTGGGGGTGAGTCAGGCCCAACGACCGGACCTCAAAGCGGGTCATCGCGCCGGCCGCCGGATCCGGCTGGCCCGTCGGCCCGGCCGGGATTGCAATCAGCTCACTGGCCGCCGGGTCGAAGACCAACACCCGGTTGGCTGCGCTATCAAAGGCCAGGTTCAGCGGGTCGGCGATCCCAGTGGCGACGCGCGCGGCCCCGCCCAGTTCCTCGACCAAAGTGATCAGGACCAGGTCGGACTGAGCGCGCCTGGGCTGACCCGCTCGTGGCGCCTCCAGCACGAGCAAGGCGCGCGCCTGCGGCGAGAAAGCCAGCCCGGCCGGATGGGGCGCGCCAAAATCGGCGGCGTTAATCGCCCGCACCTGCCGGAAGTAGGCGGCGTCCTCCGGCGTTGTATTGGCTGACGCCGTGGTGAACGAGCCGAGTATGAGTGTTCCGACAAGGAACAACGTGTAAATGCTCGATCTTCGGCCCCGATGGCAGGTTAACACGGTTCTCTCCGTTTATGCCTTATAAGAAGAAAATGAGATTAAAACTGTTGACGTACGACGCGCTTTCACGGACCCTCGAAGCGCAGGGAGTGGAAGCGCGTCGCATATGAAGGAAGTGCGCAAAGCATATCTTACCCTACTATAACATATCGTCAATCCTATCAGGATAGATACGGCTTCCGCTGGTTCTCTAGTACTATCCGCCACGCCGCTATTCAGAGCAGATGGCAGGTGTGCGACCCGGCGGTGGTATTGCGGGACACGGCCTTATGGCTGGTAACGCACATTCACGGCGACCCAATCCAGCGAGAAGTCGCGCACGGCTGAACTGGCCACATTGATCACCCGCACGCGGAAATTCGAGTTGGAGAACTCGGCGCTGCTCCACGTGCGGCCCCAGGTGTCTGTCGCGCCGCCCAGCGTGTAAGTGGCTTCCGATGTCGTCAGCGTCGCTGTGGACTTGGCCGCCATCCAGGTCGCGCCGCCGTCCCACGACAATTGCACACACATCTTGGGCGAACTGGAGGTGTTGTTCACTCTGGCGTCGAGCCGAACTTCAATCCCTCGGACCGTCGCCCCGCCCGGCAGGGTGAAGCTGTAGTTGTAGAAGAGATGCTTGTCCTTGTCGCTGCCGGTGCACGACGTGCCCGTGCCGCTGCCGCTGTTCGGGTCCTCGGCAAATAAGCCGTCGTTGCCGTGAGCGTTGCCCGGGTTGGTCTGGAAGCCATCGCCGTCGCCGCCCGCGGCTGCGGCGTTGGCGTTGGGGCTGCGCAACCCGCTCTGAGACGGCGTCGGCGTGGGCGTGGGCGTCAGTGTGCGCGTCGGCGTGGGGGTGAGCGTGGGCAGCGCGCCAAGGTAGACGACTAACTGGGGCGCAAAGCCAGGCGTCCCTTCTTTGGAGGCGTAATCGGCGCCGTTACTCGACGTGGACGTTACCCGCAGGCTGTACGCGCCATCGCCGGTAATCAGCGAAGTCACATCCACTTCGTACCAGGTATTCGGGTCCACCGCGCCCAACGCAGCCAGGATGGCCGCGTCGGCCGCCGGCGCAGTGTTCCAGGTGACGGTTGCTTCACCCCACGTGTTATCTGCCACCCTGTGGAAGTCGCCGCCCTTTTCCGAATAGTTAACATTGTGCAGGCGCAGTCGGGCGCCGGCGATGGGCTGGCCATTGACGCCGGAGACGACGAACTTGAGCAGGAAGTTCTGCACTGGGCTGTTGTCTACGCTCAGAATTGTAGAGGCGCCATAGTTGGTGTCGGGCGAACCGGCCGCTATCGAGGCGTCATCCGTCGGCGTAAAGGTCAGGACACTCGGCGCCGGCGTCGGCGTCTGCGAAGGTGTAGCCGTAGCGGTCGAGGTAGGCGTCACTGTTGGCGTGGCAGATGATGTCCCGGTCGGGGTCGCACTCGGCAGCGGCGTGGCCGTCCCTGTCGGCGTCCGGGTGGGCGTGGCGGTTGGACTCGGCGTGGCGCTCGCCGTGGCGGTCGGGGTCGCGCTCGGCGGCGGCGTAGCCGTCCCTGTCGGCGTCCGGGTGGGCGTGGCGGTTGGGGTCGGCGTGGCGCTCGCGGTTGCCGTTGGCGTAGCACTCGGCGTGTTGCTCGGCGCAGGCGTTTGCGTGGGCGTCGGCGTGGCCGGCTGGCTGGTCGTCACAATCAATTGGGGCGCAAAGCCAGCCGCGCCTTCGGTCGAGACATATTCCACACGATTGGCCGAGGGCGAAGTGATCCGCAAACTATACGCGCCATCCCCCGTAATCAGGGCCGTCAGGTCTACCTCATACCACGTGTTCACGCTCACCGCCCCCAGCGACGCCAACACCGCCGCCTCGGCCGCCGGCGCCGTGTTCCAGGTCACCGTCGCTTCACTCCAGGCGTTGTCGGCGACCCGATGAAAGTCCCCGCCCCTGGTCGAGTCGTTGACGTTGTACAGACGCAGGATCGCGCTGGCGACGGGCCGGCCGGCGACGCCGGAGACTTCAAACTTGAGCAGGAAGTGTTCCGCGGGACTGTTGTCCACGCTCAGTCGCGCGGCGGCGCCATAGTTAGTGTCCGGCGCGCTGCTTAACACGGTCGCATCCTCCGCCGGCGTAAAGACCAGGGCCGGATTCGGGGTCGCCGTTGGGGTGGGCGTGTCGCTCGGCGTCGGCGTGGCGCTGGGCGTCAACGTGTTTGACGCCGTTGGGGTCGGCGTGCGAGTCGCGGTCGGCGTCCGGGTGGGCGTGGCGGTTGAGGTCGGCATGGCACTCGCCGTTGACGTTGGCGTAGCAGTCTGTGTGGTTGTGGCCGTCGCTGTCGGCGTTGCACTGGGCGGCGGCGTGGCCGTCGCCGTCGGCGTCCGGGTGGGCGTAGCGGTTGAACTCGGTGTGGCGCTCGCCGTTGACGTTGGCGTAGCAATCTGTGTGGTCGTGGCTGTCGCTGTCGGCGTTGCACTGGGCGGCGGCGTGGCCGTCGCCGTCGGCGTCCGGGTGGGCGTAGCGGTTGGACTTGGTGTGGCGCT
>DAOTXG010000270.1:0-3046 GCA_034435515.1 Anaerolineales bacterium | reverse complement strand
TGGCTGCCGGTCCTGGCAGGCGCGCAGGCGGAGTCAGCCGCGCCTGGGCCAGCGGCTGATCAGCCGTCCACCTCCAACGGCAAGACCAAAGTGCTGGTGATTGACGACGAACTGACCGCGCGCGACCTGGTCGCGCGGCTGCTCGACAAAGAAGGTTTCGCGGTGACTTGCGCCGCCGGGGGCCGCGAGGGGCTGCTGTTAGCCAAGGAAATCCACCCGGATGCAATTACGCTCGACGTGCGGATGCCCGACATGGACGGCTGGGCCGTGCTCTCGGCGCTGAAGGCCGACCCGGAACTGGCCGACATCCCGGTGATCATGCTTACGATAGCCGACAACCCCGGCCTCGGCTACACGCTGGGCGCAGCCGACTACCTGACCAAGCCGATTGACCGCAAGCGCCTGGTCGCCGCCTTGAACAAATACCGGCGCGGCCACGCGGCCTCGGTGCTGGTCATCGAGGACGACGACGACGTCCGCGTGCTGATCCGGCGCACACTCGAACGGGAGCAGTGGGAGGTGGTCGAGGCCGAAAACGGGCAGGCGGCCCTCGACCGGGTGGCCGAGAAGCGGCCCGACTTGATCCTGCTGGACTTGATGATGCCGGTCATGGACGGCTTTGAGTTCCTGGCCCGGCTCCGCCAACGCGAAGACTGGCAGGCCATCCCGGTCGTGGTCGTGACGGCCAAGAGCCTGTCGGCGGAGGACCACTCGCACCTCGACGGCTACGTGGAGCGGATTTTGGAAAAAGGCGCGTACGACCGCGAGGCGCTGCTGCGCGAGGTGCGGAATTCGGTGCTGGCTCACCAGCCGCCGCGGAATCCTGCTAGAATGTAGGGGACGTAGTGCGTATTGCGTATTCCGTATTTCGTAAGCCCTAAGGACGACTGTGACAGACTCCAGCCCAACGGCGCCGCCCGGCGACGACGAATACCTGGCCAATGTGCGGCACGAACTGCGCACGCCGATGAACCACATCATCGGCTATAGCGAGATGCTGATCGAGGAGGCCGAGGACCACGGCCAGTCCGGCTACGTCCCCGACCTGAAGAAGATTCTCGTCGCCAGCGAGCACCTGCTGGGCCTGATCAACGACCTGCTGAACCCCTCGCAGACCGAGGCGGCCGAGCGCGGCGTGGCCCCGGAAGCCTTCTGGGCGCACACGCGGCACGAGCTGCGCACCCCGCTCAACCAGATCATCGGCTACAGCGAGATGCTGCAGGAGGAGGCGCAGGCTGCAGGGGACGAGGGCCTGCTGCCCGACCTGGAAATTATTCGTTCGGCGGCCCGAAATCTGTCGGATTTGATCAACATCCGGCTGACCTCCGAGCGGGTTGCGGCGGGCGTATGGGACCACCCGCTCAAGGCAGCGCCCGCGCCCCCGGCCGAACCCGCCCGCACCGCTGACCGGGCGGGGGAGCGCCCGGCTAAACAGTTTGGCACCGAGCGCGGTTTGCTGCTGGTGGTGGACGACAACGAAGTCAACCGGGATATGCTCTCGCGCCGCCTGGAACGGCAGGGCTATACCGCCATCACCGCCGAAAACGGGCGGCAGGCGTTGCAATTGGCCGCCGCGCAGGATTTTGATTTGATCCTGCTCGACGTGATGATGCCAGAGATGGACGGCTACCAGACGCTGGGCCAGCTCAAGGCCGACCCGCGTTTTCGGGATATCCCCGTCATCATGATCTCGGCGCTGGACGAGATCGCCAGCATTGTCCGCTGCATCGAGCTGGGCGCGGAGGATTATCTGCCCAAGCCGTTCGACCCGGTGCTGCTGCGCGCCCGCATCGGCGCGTCGCTCGAAAAGAAGCGTCTGCGCGACCAGGAGCAGGCTTACCTGCAGCAGATCGCGGACGAGAAAAAACGCGCCGACGACCTGCTGCGCGTGATCCTGCCGGACACCGTCGTCGAGGAGTTGAAGGCGACGAACCGTGTCAAACCGCGCCGCTACGATAACGTGGCGGTGATGTTCTGCGACATCGTGGATTTCACGACCTACTGCGACCAGCGCGAGCCGGAGGAAGTCGTGGCGTATCTTCAGGAGTTGGTGGAGAATTTTGAGGGCATGGCCGTGCGTTACGGGCTGGAAAAGATCAAGACCGTCGGCGATGCTTTCATGACCACGGCCGGCCTGATGAAGCCGGTTGAGAATCCGGTGCTCAGTTGTGTACAATGTGGGCTGGAGATGTTGAGCACGGCCCCACGCCTGTCGGCGGGCTGGAAAGTGCGCGTGGGCATCCATTGGGGGCCGGTCATCGCCGGGGTCGTGGGCCATCGCCATTACCTGTTCGACATCTGGGGGGATACGGTCAACACGGCGGCGCGGGTCGAGGGCCTGGGCGTCCCCGACCGGCTGAATATCAGCGATGTCGCCTGGCGACAGGTCGCGCACCTGTGCCGGGGGACCTCGCGCGGGTTTGTGCGCGTTAAGGGCAAGGGGGAGATGGAGATGTTCCTGGTGGAAGGGTTACTCTAACGGAAGGCGGCATATGGCTAAAATATTGATTGTCGAAGACAACGAAATGAACCGGGACATGCTCTCGCGGCGCTTGCAGCGCAAGGGCTACGAGGTGCTCGTCGCCGTGGACGGCAGCGAGGGCATGGCGATGGCCCAGTCGCAAAGCCCCGACCTGATTTTGATGGACATGAGCCTGCCGGTGCTGGACGGTTGGGAGGCCACGCGCCAGCTCAAGGCCGCCGACGCGACGCGCGGCATCCCGATCATGGGCCTCACCGCCCACGCCATGGCCGGCGACCGCGAGCGGGCGCTCGAAGCCGGCTGCGACGACTACGACACCAAGCCCATCGAATTCCCGCGCCTGCTGATGAAGATCGAGGCGCTGTTGGGGAAGAAGGCTGAGGGGGGCGTAGCAGCAAGTTGAGGATTGGAAAGCCGGGCTAAACACGCCCGGCTTTTTTGTTATTCAGGCTTTACCCGTAGAATGAAGGGTCTTAACCACTTCCCCCTGGTCAGTGGCGATGAGATTAGAGCAGTCACAAGGCTGGCATATGCCTATGTTCAACGTTGCCGCTGACGATATTT
>DAOTXG010000269.1:0-8236 GCA_034435515.1 Anaerolineales bacterium | reverse complement strand
TTGAGGAGTTACTTAGCCGGAGCGCGACGGTTATCGGCTGCAGCTTCCGGTCGTTCGTATTCTACTCCAACTGGATAGGATATAATCAACTAATCAGCTCTGCGCTGGCCCGCGCTGACGTAATCAGACATGCCAATCCTTCGGAACTTATCTCCACTCATTATCGTCTTGAAGAGGAGAGCCTAGCATGACTTCTCCTCAAGACCTCGACCGCCTCTCGGCCTACCTCGACAACTCGCTTTCGCCCGCCGACCGGGCCCGGCTGGAAGACAGGCTGGGGCGCGAGCCTGAGCTCCGCGCGGCGCTCAACGACTTGAGGGTGACGGTGCGCCTCCTGCGCGCCCTGCCTACGCTCAAGCCGCCGCGCAACTTCACTTTAACGGCGGCCCAGGCAGAAGCCATCCGCCGCCCGCGCGGACTCCAACTATTCCCGGCCCTCCGGTTGGCGACGGCCCTGGCGACTCTGCTGTTCGCCGCCGTCCTTGCCGCCGACTTCGGCGGCGGCCTGCTCTCTCGCGGCGCGGCGGCCCCAGAACCAGCGCAGGTTCAAAGCCTCGCGGCTGAGGCGACGACGGCGCCAACCCTGGCCGTTCAACAGGAAGTCGCAGCGGCCCCTCCCACCGAAGCCCCAGCCGGCGCGGCCGCCGCCGAGACCGAGGCCCTCGCCAGCAAAGTGGCTGAGGCGAGCGAGACGGCCACGCCGGAATTCACCCTTGCCGCTTCGGCGGCGACTGCGCCGGCGGACGTTGGGGGCAACCTGATCGCAGCCACGCCCGCCCCGGCGGCGACCGGGGCTTCGCTCGACGCAGCCCGCGCCATGACCGTCACGACGGAGACCCCGGTGGCCGTCGCCGAGGCGGCGCGCGCCGCCTCGCCCACCGAAACCCTCGCCGCACTCCCTGCGGAAGTCCCTGCCCTTGCGCCGGCGACCACGCCGCCGATCCGTTACGTGGAGATCGGCTTGGGCGCGCTGGTCGTCCTGCTGGCCGTTGCCGCCTGGCTGGCGCGCCGCGCTCCATAAACTCGGCTACAATTAGCCCCGACCATTTCTGCCGCGAAGTAGGACACGCTTGGCGTGCCAGATTGTCCCAAGCGGGGCCTGTCCTACGTTGGGTTGCGACTGGAAGCCGCGCTATGGATGACATCAACTTCTGTGTCCGCTGCGGGCACGCGCTGGACTACCGCGAGGCCTATGGCCGCGTCCGCCCGATCTGTCCCCAGTGCGGGCGCATCCATTTCGTTGATCCCAAGGTCGCCGTCGGCGTCGTCGTCGAGCGCGAGGGCAAACTCCTCCTCGTCCGCCGCGCCAACGATCCGGAGAAGGGCAAGTGGTCCATCCCGGCGGGCTTCGTGGACAAGGGCGAAGACCCGGCCCGCGCGGCCGCGCGCGAGGCCGAAGAGGAGACCGGCCTGACGGTGCGCATCACCGCGCTGTGGGACGTGATCCCCAAAGGCCAGGACAGCGAGGGGGCCGACATCTTCATCGCCTACGGGGCCGAGGTCGTCGGCGGCGAGCCGACGGCCGGCGACGACGCTTCCGACGTGGCCTACTTCGGCCCCGCCGAGTTGCCCGAAGTCGCGTTTGCCTCGACGCGCCAGATCATCGCGCGCTGGCAGAGCGCGAATAACCCGTAACCAATCTGTAACCTGAGACTTAAGTTTCTTTGCTAATCCCCTCCGCTTAGCGTATAATCATGACGTGCCACGCCCTTTGATCTGGAACGCGGAGGTCATTCTTTAGCCATGCCTACTGGCCCCTTGTCTGTCTTTGGCAAGCAAATCGGCGACATGAGCAAACTGGCGGCTGATATCAAGGCCCTGCTCACCAGCCAGAAGGAAGTTCTCGCCAAGGCCGGCTTACACTACCCGCCGGGCGTGATGGACGGGTTAGCCCAGCTGCGCGACAACCTGGACAAGATCCGGCCGCTGGTCGCCTCGCAGGAAGACGAAGTGGCCCGCCTGCGCGCCCTGGCCGACACCTCCGGCGTCATCAACTCCTCGCTCGACCTCACCAACGTCCTCAACCAAGTGATGGACACCATCATCCGCCTCACGGGCGCGGAGCGCGGCTTTCTCATGCTCCGGGACGAGCGGGGCGAGCTGCAATTTCGCATCGCCCGCAACGTCGAGCGCGAATCGCTGGACCGGAGCGAGTTTCAAGTGAGCCGCACGGTGGTCGGCACGGTGGCGCAGAGCGGCGAGCCGGTCGTGACGACGAACGCCCAGGCCGACCCGCGCTTCTCGGCGCAGGAGAGCGTCGTCGGCTACAACCTGCGCTCCATCGTCTGCGTGCCGCTCAAATTCAAAGGCGTGATCACGGGCGTGATTTACGTGGACAACCGCATCCGCACCGGCCTGTTTACCGAGCGGGAGCGCGACTTGCTGGCGGCATTCGGCAACCAGGCCGCCATCGCCATCGAAAACGCGCGGCAGTTTCAGCAGGTCAACGAACTCAAGACGCTGCTCAACAACGTGTTCGCCTCCATCGCCTCGGGCGTCATCACCACCGACGTGCGCGACATGGTCACGCTCTGCAACCGCGCCGCCGAGAACATCCTGGGCCGCGTCTCGGCCGACATCGTCGGCCGGCCGCTCAACGAGGCGCTGCCCGCGTTGGGAGATACTTTTGCGAGCATGATGGACCGGGTCAAGACCGATCAGAAACCAGTGGTCGGGCACGAAGTCCGCCCGGTGCTGCCCGAGCGCGGGGCGCTCAACTGGAGCCTGAACGTGGCCCCCCTCAAGACTGACGGGCAGGGCGCAAGGCAGGGCCTGGCCATTGTCGTGGACGATCTCACCGAGAAGAAGTTGCTCCAGGGCAAATTCGAAGTTTTCAAGCGCATGGTGCCCCCGGCAGTGATCGAGCGCCTCAACCCCGAAGAGCTGGCAACCGGCGGGACGCGCAAGGAACTCAGCATCGTCTTCGCCGACATCGTCGGCTTCACCTCTCTCAGCGAGACGATTGACCCGGAAACCCTCATCGGCGTGCTCAACCGCTACGTGGGCACGGCGGCGGAGGCCATGCTCCTGCACGAGGCGACCGTGGACAAGTACATCGGCGACGCGGTGATGGCCTTCTTCAACGCGCCGGACGACCAGCCGGACCACCCCGTCCGCGCGGTGCGCGCGGCCATCCGCATGCGGGATGACATCACGGCGCTGCAGGAGGTGATGGAGCCCAGGTTCCGCCTGTCGTACCGCATCGCCGTGCACCTGGGCGAGGCCGTCGTCGGGTTGGTGGGCACGAAAGACCGGCTGGATTACACGATCATCGGCGACACGGTTAACACCGCCAAGCGCCTGCAAGAGAACGGCATCCCTGGCAAGGTCTTCATCAGCGACACGGTCTACGAGCGGGTGAAAGACCTCGTCATCGTCAACCCGCTGGAGGCGCTCAAGGTCAAGGGGCGCGTCAGGCCCGTTCCCGTCTTCGAGCTGCTCAGCCTGAAATAACCCCGCCGGTTTTCGGTTGCGTCTTTGCACGGGACCCGTGACGAACGCCGTCGCGGGTTCTTGTTTGTAAGCGAGCGTCCCCCCTCGCTCCCCAACCGCGTCCCTTCGGCTTCTCCTTCGACTTCGCTCAGGATGTGGCCCAGGACTGGCCCGCGGTTGGCCGCCGGGTCTGCCAGGACGCTTTCCAAGGGAGTCATTGTGTGCTTTTCCTGACCTGGTTATACGCCCTCACCCTCCTCGGCCTGGCCGTCTTCGGCTTTCACCTGCTCCTGTTATTCCTCCTGGCGGCCATCGAGTGGATGCGCCGCTTCCGCCGATTTTCCCTGCCCCGTCATTTATCTTCAACGGATGAAAGGGCTTTAGCCGATTTTTCGGTTTCATCCGTTCCATCCGTTGACCGCCCCTGGCCAGCTGTCCTCGTCCAGCTTCCGATCTACAACGAGCGCTACGTGGTCGAAAGGCTGATTGACGCCGCCGCCGCGCTCGACTACCCCCCTCACCGCCTCGCCGTCCAAGTTCTGGACGACTCGACCGACGACACCGTTTCCATTGCCAGAGCGCGCGCGGCTTTTCATCGCGCGCGCGGGCGAAACGTCACCTACCATCACCGGGCGGACCGCGCGGGTTTCAAAGCCGGCGCGCTGGCCGAGGGGTTGGCCCGGTCAACCGATGCAGCGGATTCCCCTGGCTCATCCGCTGACAAACAGGACCAATTGATCGCCGTATTCGACGCCGACTTCGTCCCTCCGCCCGACTTTCTGCGCCGCGTCATCCCCGCCTTTTGGGCGGACGCGCACCTGGGGATGCTGCAAGCCCGCTGGGAGCACCTGAACCCTGACCAGAATCTCCTCACCCGCGCGCAGGCCCTCGGGGCCGACGGTTACTTCCTGGTGGACCAGGTCGCGCGTAGTTCAGCCGGGCTGCTCATGAACTTCAACGGCAGCGCGGGCGTGTGGCGGCGCGCGTGTATTGACGACGCGGGGGGCTGGCAGGGCGACACGCTGGCCGAGGATCTCGACCTCTCGTATCGCGCCCAACTCAATGGCTGGCGGCTGGCCTACTGCCCCGACCTGGCCGTTCCCGCCGAATTGCCGCCCACCATTGCGGCCCTCAAGAACCAGCAGTTCCGTTGGGCCAAAGGCTCGTTTCAAGTTCTGCGCAAACTGGGGCCGCGCTTGTTCGCCGCGCGGATGCCGCTTTACCGCAAAGTCTTGGGCTTTTTGCACCTCGGAGGGTTTTTTGTTCAGCCGCTTGCCCTGCTGGCGCTCCTTCTCAGCCTGCCGGTTGTGCTGATGCGCGGGCAGACGCCGCTGGAGTTAGGCTGGCTGAGCCTCGCCACGCTGGGGCCGCTCTTGACCGGCTTGTGGGGGCAACTCGCGCTTGCGCTGACGCCGGAGTTGAAACTTCGGCCTGAAACCTCTAAGCCCGATAAATCGGGCTGCGCCTCCCACCCTCAATCGGCGTTTTCAACCGCAGATTTCATTCCTCGGCTCGCGCGCCTGCGCTGCTACCCTCTGTTGGTAATGGCGGGGACGGGCCTGGCGCTGACGTGCACGAAGGCGATGTGGGAGGCGTTCTTTGGGCGCGAGCACGAATTTAAGCGCACGCCGAAAAACCTCCCGCCGGCTTCAGGCCGGCAGGAGGCTGCCTACGCTCTCTCGATTGACTGGACAACGTGGGGCGAACTGCTCCTCGCGCTCTACGCGCTGGCGGTTGCACTCCTGGCGCTCGACCTGGCGCCCGGCCTCGCGCCGTTCATCTTCTTATACGCACTGGGGTTTGGGTATACGGGCGGGCTGGGGTTATGGGAAAGCGGACACCTGACAGGTGTGCGCACACCTGTCAGGTGTCGGCGGCGCGAAGCAAACAGGAATCTGCCCTAAGGCGACTCGGCTGTCGTCTCCGGCGTGTGGGAGGCGTCGGGTTCATCCGTTGGCTCTGGAGTCTCAGAAGGCTCGGGTGTGTGCGTGGCTTCCGGCGGTTCGGTGGTTTCGGGAAGCCGCGTAGGCTCTTGTGTCCGTGTTGGCTCCGGCGTTCGGCTCGGCTCCGGCGTCCGGCTGGGTTCAGGTGTCCGGCTGGGTTCAAGCGTCCGGCTGGGTTCAGGTGTCTGGCTCGGCTCAGGCGTCCGGCTCGGCTCAGGCGTTCGGCTGGGTTCAGGTGTCTCCGATGCCTCCGGTTCACGAGTGTTCTCTGGCGTGCGCGTTGGCTCGCGTGTCTCCGTTGGCCGCGGCGTGCGTGAGGCTTCCGGCGTCCGTGTGGGTTGGGGAGTCCGCGACGGTTCCGCAGTCTCGATCAATTCCGGCGTGCGCGTCGGCGCCCGCGTCTCCGTCAGCCGCGGTGTGCGTGAGGCTTGCGGCGTCTGCGTGGGTTGGGGAGTCCGCGATGGTTCCTCAGTCTCAATCAGTTCCGACGTGCGCGTCGGCTCGCGCGTTTCAACCTCCTCCTGAGCGGGGGATGAGGTGGCAGTGATCCGGGCTTCCGGCGTTTCGCTCGGCGCCGGGGTTTTGGCGTCGGGCGTCTGGGTTGCCTCCGCGCCGCGCGGCGTGGCGGTGGCTGCGGGCGAACTAAGCACCTCGAGTTCGCGGGCTTGCAGTGAGCCATTTCCCAGCAGAACGGCGTGGACGCGGACAGTGCTGCCCGCGACCGGCGCGCCGCGCACTTCGGTCTCGGCGGTAAGCGCGACGGCAACACCGCCCACCGTCCAATGGTCGGCAGTCAAGGTGGTTAATTGGCCGGTGAATTCTATTTCACGCAGCCTAACCGTCTGGGCCAGCACCGCGCCGTCCGGTTGCAGCAGGCCGGTCACTTCGACGTAGAAGCCCGGCGCCAGGTCGGTGTTCGTCAGCAGGGCTGGCGGGATGATTGTCTGAATACCGGCAACGCTCCACGCGCTGGCATCGTCCCGCGCCAGCCCCCCGGCAAATTGCACCTGGACGCTCCGTCGGCGCTGTGAGAGCGTCTCGACCTCCTGAACGCGGGTGCGGTCAAAAGTCTGCTCGAGCTCCAGCCGCCGGGCCGGGTCGCGGGCGAGGATGAGACGCGTCTGCTCGGCGGCGAGTTTGACCGGGTAGAGCACGTCGCCGGGCAGGGATTGGGCGGCGGCGGCGAGGGCCCCAAAGGCGGCAATAAACACGCTGAAGAGAGTCGCCAGCGCAAAGGCGGCGCGGCGGCGCGGCCAGAACAGGCCGAAGAGCAGAGGCCGCGGAGAGCGCGCCCGCGAGCGCGCCTCGGCGAGGAAGCGCGCCTTGCTGCGGGCCTGGGCCTCCGGTGGGACGTGGATATCGGCTGCCAGCGCGCGCGCGGCCTGGGCGGCTTCGAGGCGAGGTTTCAACTCGTCGGCCCATTGCGGGTAAGGCGCGAGCGCCTCGTCGAGGCTGACCCCGGCGAGCATCTGCGCCAGGCACTCTTCAAAAGCGTCTTCGCGGGAATCGTTCATCATGCCTGCTGCCTCTCGCCCAGCCGACGGCGCAGTGAGGCCAGGGCGCGGAACTGCAAGGTCTTGACGGCGGCGACGGATTTGCCCATCAGGCGCGCGGTTTCTTCAAGGGGCCGATCCTCCGCGAAACGCAGAGCCAGGACGTGCTGCTGGTCGGGCGTGAGTTTCTGAATCGCCTCGCGGACCTGACGGTTTTGCCAGGCGCGCTCGGCTAACCTCTCCGGCGACGGGCCGGGCGCAGGCGCGTTCTCGTCGAGATCGCTCACCGGGCGGGCATAGCGCGCGCGCAGGTGATCGTTCAGCAAGTGAAAGGCTGTCCGGAACAGCCAGCCCCGCAGATTCTCGATCGTGTAATCCTGCTTTTGCAGGGCCTGCAGCAGCCGCAGAAAGGCTTCCGAGGTGATGTCTTCGCAGACCTGGTCGTCGTCCAGCCGGTAGCGGACGTAGCGATAGACCTCAGGATAGAACTGGTCGTGAATTCGGGCGAGGTCGGCGGGATCAAGGCCGCGTTGGCGGTCGAGGGAGTCGTCGGGTTTCACGCGGACGAGTTCCGGCCGGGAAGGCGGCGCAGCACTCTTGATCCACAAGTATACCGTAAGCCAAAAAGGTCTTTCCGGGATGGTGACAAAAACAGTCATCTTTTACCAGGCTGGCGGCATGGGGCGACGTATTGCGTATTCCGTATTGCGTAAGCCAAAATCAGTCCTGTAGTAACGACTTCAGTCGTTGGGGATGCTTTGCTGGGTCGTCACTCGAGCTGCTTTAGCGATCCCTTGAAAATGCGGCTCCGAGCCGCCTCAATGCGGTGGTTCGGGTGTCTGGGTCGCCTCGTGGTCTTCAGTTGGCTCCGGTGTACGCGTGGCCTCGCGATGGTCGTCGTCGGTGGGTTCGGGCGTGCGCGTCGCCTCGCGATGGTCGTCGTCGGTGGGTTCGGGCGTGCGCGTGGCCTCGCGATGATCGTCGTCAGTCGGCTCCGGCGTGCGCGTGGCCTCGCGCTCGTCGTCATCGTCGGTGGGTTCGGGCGTGCGCGTCGCCTCACGCTCGTCGTTAGTCGGCTCAGGCGTGCGCGTGGCCTCGCGATGATCGTCGTCAGTCGGTTCAGGCGTGCGCGTGGCCTCGCGCTCGTCGTCGGTGGGTTCGGGCGTGCGCGTGGCCTCACGCTCGTCGTCGGTGGGTTCGGGTGTGCGCGTCGCCTCGCGCTCGTCGTCGTCGGTTGCCTGGGGTGTGTGGGTGGCCTCGGGATGGTCGTCTTCGGTTTCAACCTCGTGCGCCCGGAAGACGCCGGCGTTCAACGTGCCTTGCACCCAGACGGTATTGCCGATCCGCAGGTCAGGCAGGCTGCCGGTT
>DAOTXG010000268.1:0-2499 GCA_034435515.1 Anaerolineales bacterium | reverse complement strand
AGGTTGGTCGTTAAATTGCAAGACAAACACCTCGTCCTCTTTTTGCAGATAGGTCAGGAACCTGGCCGTGGCTTCGGTCGCGTTCTTGATCTTGTCGCCCCTCATGCTGCCGGAGGTGTCTATCGCAATGACGACCGCGGCTTTCTTCTTGGTCTGGTAGAAGACATCTATGACAGCCTGGGAAACCTCGGGCAGCGGGCTTTCGAAATTCGGGACGGTTTGCGGCGTCACGTGCGGGTCGGTGCCCATGTCCAGGGTGAAGGTGAGGGGGATGCTCGCGTCCACCGGTCGGAGGTTGTAACTCATCGCGAGTTCCTGCTGTTCTCTCTGATGCAGGTATGCTTCAAAAAGCCGGGCGGCCTCTTTCTGCTCATCGCTCACCCAGTCGGCGTTGTCCAGGATGCAATACGGCTGTTCCGCCCAGAACGTGCCTTCCGCGGGAAAGATAAACGCCAGTGGGAAGCGCAGCTGGCCGGCGTAGTCCTGGTTGTACTTGAGCGTGTCGGCCTCGGAGGTGTTGGTGGCGTGCAGGTATTCCGGCCCGCGCTTCACCATCAAATCCAGCAGGTTCTTGCTGCGTGTGCCGTAATGGTACGTGTGCAGTTCCACACTGCGCATCGCGTCCACGAAGGCCGCGCTTTTGACCATCTCCGGCGTCAGGCCGCTCGTCCGGTCATTCACCGAATAGGCCAGCGCGGTCAGGAGCAGCAGGCCGGAGTTGGAATGGGCGGGGTGCGTGTGGCCGAACTTGAACTGCCCCCACTGAGGGTTGCCGTAGCGCGCCCAACCCTGGGGGTCGGCGGCCAACTCCACAATCGTGTCCCAACTGACGGGTTTATCCGGCCAGCCGAGCGCCTCGGCCATGGGCCGCCACATGGCAAAGCCGACCGGGGCGTAGACCGTGGGCTGGCAGGCTTCGGGGGTGAGCGGCTTCCCGGCGCGTTTTTCCCACTCCTGATTCAGGCCATACACCCAGCTCTGGTCGCCCGGGCTCCAGGCCGTGGGCTTGATCTTGCCGCTCAAAATATCCTGCTGCGAAGTGCCCGAGCTGACGTGGAAAACTTGGACGACGATGGGCTTGCCCGCGCCCGTCTTGACCTGCGCCGCGTTGAAGGCGCTGGTCACGGCGTCGAGCCAGTCTTCTTTGGTGTCGGAAGAGTAGACGCACACCTCGACCGTCGCCGCGTTTGTGGTGGAGCAGGGGGGCGGAGGAGGAGTGATAGCGGTACACCCCATCATGATGGCCGCCAGGATCAGGCAGGCAACAAGATACCTGATGGAGAAGTTTATCAAGTCACGGGTCGTGCGAGTTTCATCCTGGATAGACATAGCAACCTCCCTAGCCCAAAATTAGCCGTGGCGGTATGCTCACGACACGGGATGGGCCAGTTCCTCACCATCCATGGTAATCGTCGAGCGTGAAGAGATCGTGAATTGAGCGCGACCCTTCGGCCTCGTTCGTAGTGTGGAGACGCCTGAATGCCTGTCAGCGGATTGCTTCGCATAGCGGATTAGCGGATCGCTCAAGGCCTTTGGGGTCTTTGCGAAGCATCGCGAAGACCCCAAAGGTCTGAACCGCAACCCTCGATTCAGGCTTCAAGTCTGCGCGGCGCATCCGCTAACGCGAAGCGGCTACTTATCCGCTGACAAGTTCACTGCTCCAGAGATTCTTTTACAGACCCTAAGGGGCCGCCCCCAGCGCCACAAGCCACTCTTCTCCGCAGACCCGGCACCTCAGCCGGAGCAGATCACCTTCCAGAGACTGCTCCGGGGCATGGATGGCGCAAACCAGGTGGCCCTTTGGGCACTGCCACATCGCCGCTTGCAGACGCTCTGCGCCCAATTTCACCCGTTCGGCTTCACTCAACTCATCGCAAAGCCGGCATTCGATTTCGGCCTGCCCGCCGGGTTGGCTCTGGGCAGTCGTTTGCGGGTCATCTTGAGTCATAAAAACCTCCTCACTGCTCTGTGTCAGACCTGTGAGGTCTGCTTCGCGAACACCTCATGGGTCTCCGGGTCTCCTCAAACCTACGAGACGTTCCACCGGAACGTCTCGTACAGACGCGCCATGGCGCGTCTCTACTGCTCTGACGAAATGGCGATGTATACTTTCTCAATGTTTTCCGGGTCGCCCACAAACGTCTGG
This sequence comes from Anaerolineales bacterium, assembly GCA_034435515.1. Lineage (GTDB taxonomy): Bacteria > Chloroflexota > Anaerolineae > Anaerolineales > UBA6663 > DATDRS01. Next base: position 353 of record DAOTXG010000268.1, on the reverse strand, counting down.
CCGTTGGTGCGGTTGGCGATGCGCAACAACAAATCCTTGTCGGCGTCGTCGCCGTAGGCGATGGTGAAGACCTTGACGCCCTCCACGTCCTCGCCGGAAGGCAGGCAGAGGAACATATCGTTCTCGGTTATCTGGCTGGCCGTGTCCTTCCCGTCCGAGAGCACCACGATGCCGTACAGACGCGGCGGGTCGCCCGCCGCTTCGTGTTGAGCGCGCAAGTCGCCCACCCGCCCGGCGGCCTGACAAACCGCGTCGTAGAGCGACGTGCTCCCCTGCGCGATCAGCCCACGGACTACATTGCCCAGCGGTTCCGCCGCCCTGTCCGCGCGCCCGCCGGGTTGAAGTTCCATAGG
>DAOTXG010000267.1:0-6525 GCA_034435515.1 Anaerolineales bacterium | reverse complement strand
TCGGCGTCTTCAACCCCATTGAGCGCGAGGTAGATCCGGGCGGCAGCATACGGGTCATCTCCGTCCTCGATGGCGTTCGCAATCTCGATATGCAGGTCACGCATCCTCGCCATGTCTAATACCTCTCTGGTAGTCGCACGAGGGTTGCATTGGGAACGCAATCCTCGATAATTTGCTCCACGATGTTCCAGTCGCCTCCGCCCAGGCGGCACCCAATCATGTACGGAATGTAGATAGACTGGATGCCCACCTTCTCGGCGTGTTCGCGCGCATCCTGAAGCGCGGTCGCCAGCCAGCCGTAGCGGGTATACTGGTTGCTCATTGGCCGGCCGTAGCGGTCCTGCGAGTACAGGTCTGGGATGACGAGCAAATTCGGCCTGTCTTGGAAGGTTTTGAGCGTGACGTAGTAGAAGGCGGCATGGCCGGGCATGGGTTCACGGTTCAGGAACGCAACCCGCCACTCCGGCCACTTGGCCGCGATCTGCGCGGTGAGACCGGCGACCGCCACGCGCCGACAGTTGACTTGGTGAACAATCATGCCCGGCTTCATGTCAAGAATGTTGCCATTTATCGTGTGCATATCTCCTCAAACTCCTTCTCTGGAATGTCCGCATACAGGCTTGGTGTATCTTCCACCGGGGGAAGAGGACGGAAGACATCAGGGCCGTACTTGGCTATCAATTCGGCGTGCGCCAGCTTGTCCATTTGTTTCAGGCGCGCTTCGCCCTTTGCTTTAGCAATTCGCCTGTCTGGGTGGCTCAAGTCGCCCCATATCAAGTTTTGAAAAACAGGGGCGTAGACTGTTCCATAACGGATTGTGTGGATAAGACTGCCCACCTAGAAAATATCCGCCTTCTCAGTGGCGACTTTGGCCTCAAACTCAAGAACATCTTTGAGAGCATAGGTGATGCCAGTGCCATGCACATCACTCTCAAAGGCGATCCTGGGCTGAAGCAGGTCGCTGTTGGGATTGACCCGACCAGCGTAAAGTTCAATGTTTGTTCTGTTGAGATAGTGAATCTCCGTGACGTTGTGTAGCACGGTCAGGCGAGTGTAGGGCGGAGCCATCGTCAGGGTTACATTCATGCCAAGGTTCATTTCTTACTCCGTTTCCCGCCCTTCACTGCTGCGTTCACGCGCGGCAAATTGGATAGCATCTTGACCGACGCGCCAGAGACGGCCATGCCGTGTGCGTACTTCCCGTTGTCGCGCTGTTTGCGCTTGACAGCGCGGCGCTCTCATCTTGTCCCCCATCGCTTCATTCGTTGCATCGTGTCCTCCATACATAGGACTAATTCACTCCCATTTGTGCTTTCTTTCGCATATGGGAGTGTAACGAGAAAATATGACTTTGTTTCGCTTGACGTTGCTTAGAAAATGCTTACAAGATGGTTGGATTACGGATAGTACGCCTCAATGTCTTCGCCACACTCACGAGCCTGACGCGCCAGGTACATCAGCGCGTCAACTGAGGACTTGGGGATTGACCGCTTCAAATGCTCGGGGTTCACGATGTAGAAGTTGCCCAGATGTTCGCCCAGGCCGTTCTTCAGGGGCAGGCACGGGAGCAGTTGAACCTTGCTCAAACGTTTGAGCAGTTCACTGGGCGTTAGTTCAACGGGCGGCGCGCAATCATCGGCAGGGATGTCTAACGTGCAGCCGAGATTGCTATTGCACTCCACACGCCCGTACTTTTTGAAGTACGCTGCCTCCGCCTTAAGGAAGCGGTCGTATAGATGCCACCCGAAGTGCCCAATCTGGTTTGCAGCTGGCGTCTTGTACCACAGCCGGCGCACCCCCTCGACCGCCTGATAATCTGGGTGGTCATACGAAAAGGATTTGAGTTGGAAGACGAAACCGCCCATTGCAAGACTCCTCTCTGGTGAATTACAGTTCACGTACCGCAAGCACGCGCTCGGAGAACAGGCGCGCATACGGGTCTTTGCCGAAAGCGCGGCGCACAGCGGACACCATCGCCTGATAGTTGCCGCTGACGGGCTTGAACGCGCCGGCGCGGTTGGCGGCGTACTTGATGCCATAGCCCACGCCGTCCTCACCAATCAGTTCACCATGCTTGATCTTGACCACGTTCACGGGAGGAACGCGCTTCCACGCCAGCCATTGCAGATGTTTCAGCGCGTCGCTGCGCGCGCTGTAACTATCGAGCATCGCGGAGAAACCGACGTTGGACGGAGCGGGGTACAGTTCTTCCAGCGGTTCGCCTGTGTCATCCTCGTCCTCGTCCACGATGCCCAGGGGCCAGGCATAGATGGGTGTGGTCTCGCAGTGGATTGGATCCACGGGCGGGAGCGAGAAGCCCACGGAGTACGGGTCAACCCAATAACGGACGCCGACCTTGACCGCGCGATCAAGACCGCGCAGGGCGTTCGCCGAGTGCCAACCGCGCACAATCGGGGCGGCGAAGTCCTCCAGCCCCGCGCCATCATCCTCGCGGTCAGCGCCGGTCTCAAAAGCATCACCATCGCCCTCGTCATCGGAGTCCTCAAAGAACGGGAAGGCTGCGTCGAGGTAGCAGAGCTCCTCATCTACGCGCTTTAGCATCTTGACGATGACGCGGCCAGTTGTGACGGTCACGACCGCGTGCCGCTTGACGATCTTCTTCATCCCACCCTTGTTGGGCTTGGGGGCATCTATCATGCGCGGTGTCGTGTTCCAATCGCCGTCCACGATGGGGTCCCAGGTGCGAACCTTGCCGATGTCGTCGGCGTACTGGAACGGGCGCGGGTTGGGCGGCATGGGCAGCACCACGCCATCGGAGTTTGTAACCGTGCCAAGACCCGAACCCGTCTCGGTGTCGGCATAGATGCGCTTGGAGACTTCAAAGAGGTCATCGTCCCAATCCATCTCTGCCGGGTCAACGGTGTCGCGCTCGTGCTCGTCGAAGTTGCGGGCCTCCTCCCACGCTTCGGGATCGCCGTTGGCATCGGTCAGTTCTTCGAGGCGCACCAGCACGCCGCGCTCGGCCTCGCGCCGCAAGTCGCCGCGAACGCCAAGAAACACCTTCTCGGCGTAGTCCACGATGTTGCCCTTAGCGGGGTTGAAGCAGATGCTATCCCCGACCGTGAACATGCGGCACACCAGCACCATGCCCTCCTGCATGGCCTCCTGGTACATTTCATCGGACATGGCGCGCACGGGCAGGGCGTTCTTCACAATCAGCGGCATGAAGAACTCCATCCAATACGCGAGCGCGCCCTGACGCAGATCGTCGTACTCGTGCGTTGAGAACGGGCAGTACGAGTTCATTCAATTGCCTCTCTTTCGAGTGGGGGAGTGCGGTGGTGCCGGCGCCACCCGGCGAGGTCAAGGCGTATTTAGCTTGGGCCTACGACTGTTTGGCGTCCAGCCAATTCAGATAGGCGACGTAAACATCACCGTGACAGGGGAGGGGCTTGCAGAAGCAGACGAGTTTCCTGCCGCGCAAGCCTTCTACACGGCGGCAAAACTCCTCGTCTGTGTGGATGCGATGCCAGAAATCGCGCTTGAACGCAGCGATGGAGTCCTCGCGTCCGTGCCGCACAGGGCGGCATACCCCACGCTCATCGTTCTTGGAGCAGATGGGGCAGACTCGAGGCCCCAATGGGTGTGGGTTGCCAAAATACCCATCTTCAGCATAGCCCTCGCGCCCAATGTACACCTCGTCGTATGTGCGCCGGCGCTCGCTGATGTGGATAACCGTTGTCGGCATGGCCGGGCGCGGCGTATCCGGTTCGCGCACCCCGGCTGGCCTCTTGTACGGCCACTTCACCGGCTTGCCCAATTGGGCCGCATACTCGGCGGTATGGAGTGTGCCCCGTGAAGTGCCGTTCCAGACAGCCCATACCTCATCCGCCTTTGTCACCATGTACTCGTCGCGCTCAGTGTAATTGCCGGCCACCTTGATGTTCTTACCCGTCAGCGTGTGGTTGCGTAACTTGCCATACGCGCCCACGACGGTAACAGGCACATCCAGCATGTCACACTGAGCGATGACGCGCTTATCCACGCCAAGCGCATCGCCCACGATGATCTGCCACCCCTCATCACGGGCCAGGCGCACGCCGGCGTCAACGGCGCGGAGCATTTCTGTATCCGAATGGCGCGAGCCGGTTATCAGGATGATGGTCATATTCACCTCGCTTGCGGAGCAAATGGGTTTTCCCCTGGTGGAAGTACAATCAGGCCATGCTCACCGACGAATAGATTGACCGGATCGTTAGCCTGATTTTGCTGATGGCCGCCGCGTTGCGGATATGGGACTGGTTCACTAAGCCGCCTCGCGGCAGGCGATAATTTTCCCCCCGGTGGAAGATGCCCTAACCCTTGCGTGTGCGTGATTGCTGAACGAGCCAATGCGCGCGCTCGTTCAAATCGTTGCCGGAGTGACCGGAGACGTGCTCGAAGCCCACTGTCAGCCGTTTGGCCGTGATGAGGCCCTGAATGGCCTTGCACGCCTCCGCGATGCTGAAGTCCTTGCGCTTCCACCCCAGGGAGAGCCAGCCGATGACGTTCATGCTGTCCGTGATAACGGTCACGACCGAGCCAACCGGCGTATCGAACAGAGCCATCTTGACGGCTTCCAATTCGCACAGGTTATTGGTGCTCATCGAGAAATAGCCTGAGCGTTCCTGCCCGTCATTCCGCACATAGGCCCATGCGCCCTCGCCGGGGTTGGGCGAACACCCGCCATCGGTGTAGATGAAATAGATGTCCGATCTCGGTGCGCCCTTCTGCCAGACGTAGCGGCCGGCGCAGTTGGGGCATTGGCCGTGTTCGTCAAGCAGTTCACTACAATCAGGACAGGCCCCAAATTCACGGATATATCCGAGCTTCATTTTGACGCCCCGCTTTCTGCGCGCAGTTGGGCGCGCACCTGCATAAGTAACTTGCCCAATCGGTTTTGACCCTAGCCGCTTCCTGGAGGGCAGATACCCCAAAAGCGGTCATTCCAGGTATTGCCCTCTTCGAGCGCCGCATTGCCGGTTTCCAAAAGCATCTGCCGGAACACGGGTTCACTGAACTTGCGGTAGAGCAGGTCGCGCATCACTGCCTCGGCCACACCCGAGTTCCATTCGGGCCGTAATGGGCATTGGCGCCCTAAGCGTTTCGCCACACCTGGAGTCCGGGCGTGCAGGATGCGCTCGCGCCAGTCCGGGTCGGTTGTCTTCGCGGCCTGAAAGTGATGCTCAACCGAGAACCCGCGTGCGTTCGGCACAAAGTTGGATAACCAGCGGTACTCACCCTGAAATTCCAAAATAGTTGTCATTATCCGCCTCCGCTCTGTGAGCTATCAATGGCGCAATCATCTCGTTCCCACGCATGGGCATCCCCGGCCCATGCCGCGACTGGCACCTAAGGGAAACCAGTCACCCCCTCTGTAAAATTATAGTTACCTTTAGCCCCCCGTTTCGGACGAGAACATACCGCCTCACTGCGGCCTGTGCGCCCCACAGTGGAGGCACCAGTCCCCAATGCTGATCTCTCCGCACATCTGACACACCCAACGCTCGACCAGCCGCTTGATGGTGTCCATTAGTACCTCCCGTAAAGCGCGCCCTTGGCAACGCCCGCAATCCGTGTCTCCACGAACGCCTTCACGCGATTGCGAATGACAAAGGGCACATCGTCCGGGCGAATCTTCCCGTCCCACACCGCGTTAGCCCATCCCTCAATGTCTAACATCGAGATGGCCTGCGCCTCCTTCTTCATCTTCCGGGCGGCTTCGACTATTGCCGCCTCTTCATTGCCTTCGTACTTCTTCACTAACCAAGACATCTCACACCTCCTCAGTGTGTTAAACAGATGCGCCCACTTATGTAAGCCAGAGCAACGGCTTTCAGAGGTGGGCGCTTTGATTGTTACGTCACGTTCCCCGCCGAGGCACGCTCGGGCGGTATCGTCTCCCCCCGTCTCATTCCTACTCTGGCAGGATGGCCGCCAAAAAATCGGCGTAGGTGGTGATGGCGTTGACGTGGAGCGAGAAGCGGGCGGCCACACGGCGGGCGATGGCGAACTTCTCGCTGTTGGAGAGGAGCAGGTGGCGGTTCTGCGGGTCCTGGGCTGCGCGCTCGGCCAACGCATCGCCGAGGATGGTCGCTCCCAGGTACGACGCCTCTCCGATATGTATGACACGCGCGGCCTGGAGGCGCGCCTTCTGCTCGTTAGCGATGGCGCGTTTGAGTGCGGCGGCCGCGCATTTCTGGCGGAGCGCGTACTTGGCCCGGTTCGCGGCCATATTCGCCGCGTGTTTCTTGTTCATGTGTGGGGCCTCCTAAGCCCTGCGTGCTTGTGCTTGGTGGATGAGGCGCATCGCTTCATCGCGGTTGGCGATGGCGATGCCGAGGGTTGGCGCGGCGAAGTTGCTGCTCCAATCCAGCGAGCGGAGCAGCGCGTTGAACACTCGCGAGTCGGTGAGGCGCATCCGCTCCTGGGCGGGCATCGCCTTATTCCACTCGCGGACGACCTCGGCGTGTATCTGTTTGAGTCGGGGAGCGTCAGCGCAGTTCATTTGATCACCTCCCCGGT
>DAOTXG010000266.1:0-9597 GCA_034435515.1 Anaerolineales bacterium | reverse complement strand
TGCTGGAATGGCGGCGCTGGCGGCCCACGCGCGAGCGGCTGGCCCGGGGTGAGGTGCTCGGCCTGGGGTGGAAGGCATGGGGCTGGGGCGCGCTGGGGTTCGCGGCCGGCGCCGGCCCGCTGATTTACTACAACCTGCTCACCGGGAACACGGTTGACCTGCTAACGCGCGCGCTTAACGCCCCCACCGAATACGGGGTGAACAATCAGCAAATCCTCGACAACCTGAAAGCCGCGCTCGACCAGTTTCGCATCTTCCTGGACGGCAGTTACTTCTGGTACAACGGCGAAATTCACTCGAACCCCTGGGCTAATTCCATCTTCTGGATCAGTCTGCTGGTCGTCGGCGCGCTGATGTGGCGCTGGAGGGATGAAGTTCGTCGCCGGGCCCTCGCCGTCGTCCTGCTCATCGCCGCCATCGTCGCCGAGAGCGCGTTCACCGTGTCGGGCATCTGGGCCACGCATCTGTACATCCTGGTTCCCTTCCTGCAAGTCGTCGTCGGGCTGGCGGCGGTCGGACTGTTCGCTTGGCCAACCGCTTCGCGAAAAATGGATACTGCGCGACCAGATTTGGGCGGCCCGTTCCTTGCCATTCGGCCCCAGTCCAGGCCGGGCAGACTGATTCGAGGGACTCTCCGCGTTTTGAGCGCCCTGCTCGTCGCCGCCCTTTTCCTCGGCGACCTCGCCGCGACCTGGCGCTACCATGCTACGCTCGCCCGGTTTGGGGGCCTGGGCCGCTTCTCCGACGCAATCTACCAGCTCGCCGATTATCTCGACCGTAACCAGATCGCCGCGCCCGCCGCGCTCGATTGGGGACTAGAGAAGAACCTGCTCGTCCTCACCGATGGCCGCGTCCAGCCGGTCGAAATCTTCGGCTATACCCCGGAACCCCCTCCGAATTTTAGAGATAGCGTGACGGCCTTTCTCTGCGATGGCTGCGTCTTTATAAATGTGGACCAGAATTACGCGGTCTTCCCGCGCGACGAGGCCTTCCGCCAGATTGTGGCCGAGGCGGGATACGTCATCGCCGCGAGCGAGGTCTTCCGCGAGCGGAGCGGTCAGGCGGCATATGTTGTATATCGGGTGAAGCCAATTACATTTACGGTCTTTTCGTCAACGGATTGAACGGATTTACCGGATTTTCTTCCGTTCAATCCGTTCAATCCGTTGAAAAAACACCCGTAGAGGGGTCGGGGGTGAGGCCTGCCCCTACGCTGCGGGCACTGGTGGCAGGCCGGTGGCGATGTCGGTGCGCGCGCCGACCAGGCCCGGAATCTCGCTCAACGTCCCGTCCTCGTCGCGCCACGCCTCCCACGGGAACCCGGACGAGGCCGACAGCACAAAGGCTAACGCCGCGCCGACGCCGGGGACGTTCCGCAACGCCTGGTAATAGCGCACGTACTGCTGGCCCTTCGTGCGCCGCTCCACGCCCTGCACCGGGTTGCTGAACTCGGTGATGAACAGCACCTTGTCCGGGTAGCGGCGGCGGTACTCCAGGTAGTTCAGCCCGCCGCGCGGCGCGTTCATCTCTGCCTCGTCCACCCAATAGCAGTGGACGCCCAGCCAGTCGGCGGTGCGCGCGGCCTCGTCGGATTCGCTCAGGAATACCAGGTCGTTGGTGCGCACGCCCGGCGCGGGGATGCCATCCGGCGAGAGGCCGGGGTAGCCGATGAGCGCTTCCGGGAAGCGGGCCTTGAACAGTTGATAGCAGCGCAGGAACCACGCGCCGAACTCCGACCCGTTCTGCCAGGAGGTCGTCCAGCCTTCGAGCGTCAGGTTCGGCTCGTTGTGCAGTTCGAAATAGCGGATGCCGCGATTGTAGAACTGCTCCATGTCGTAGGACAGGTCGGTCACGAACTGGTCGGCGGGGTAATAACGCCCCTGGAACGAGGCGAATAGCCGCACCACGATGAACATATTTGGGTTGATGGCGCGCAGGCGGTCCACGTCTTCGGGGGCGGCGGACGAGAGCAGTTTGACGGCCTCCACGCGGGAGTCCTGAACGGCGGTGAAGTCGGGTTCCTGCATCCGCCCATCGGCGCGGCCATGCACGCCCACCAGGCAGATCCCTGGCGACCAGGGATAACTCACGTCCGGCAGCTGCGTCGGGAGGGTTGTCGCCTCGCTCGGCCAGATGAGGAAGGGCGTGGGGTCAATAATGTCGTTCGGGTAATTCGTCAACCCGGCTTTGGTCGCGCCCTCTTTCTTCAAGGTCAGGTGCAGGTGATGGGAGGACGAGTTGCCGGTCGAGTCGGCCACGCCGATGACCTGCCCGGCCTTCACCACGTCGCCGACCTTGACCATCGCCTTCTCCAGGTGCGCGTACACCGTCAGGTAGCCGTCGCGGTGCTGGAGGCGGACGCTGTTGCCATAGGGCTGCTGCGCCGCGTCCCCGCCGAAAACGTCCACGCGCGTCACTGTGCCGTCGGCGCAGGCGTACACATTGGCGTGCAGCGGCGCGCGGATGTCAATGCCCTCGTGCCCCGGCAGCCCCCAGCGGCGATAGACCATCGCGTTCGCGCCGAACGACTGGGTGACGACCGGATAATCGGTGGGCCAGAGCAGCTTGAATTCCTTGCCCGCTTCGCCGAAGCGGTCGTTGGCCTGGAGGCGCGCGTCGAGCGCCGCCTTCAACTCGGCGGGCGAGTTGGCCGGGATGTAATCGGTGCGGAGGCTGGGATAGTTCCGGCGGAACCAGGCCTGAATGTCGCCCTGCGCGGGGTAGCCATCCGGCAACCCGGCGATAGTGACGACCTGTTGGGGGGTCATGTAGCGCGCGGCCGAATCCGGGTCGGGCGTGAGGTTCACCCCGAACTTGAGCACGTAATCCTTGGCGGCTTCGACCCACTGCCAGTAGTTCTCTTTGGGCAGCAGGATAATCGAGTAGACGGTGTCAGGCATAAGGCTGTTCCTTTCGCGCGCTGATTATACCCACGCCCGCGCAGGAGACAAACACCGCTTGAGGGAGGAACACTGGTACACGGTCAAACCGCCGTTCTGTAGAGACGCCCCGGTGGGGCGTCTCCGGCAGACGTTCCATATGTTGTAGAGACACCCTGGTGGGGCGTCTCCGGCAAACGTTCCACATGTTGTAGAGACGCCCCCGGTGGGGCGTCTCCGGCAGACGTTCCACCGGAACGTCTCTACCGTTGACAACTGCTCCGTGCGCACACGTTATCTGCGCCGTCGGCAGGAAAACAGAAGCCCGTGTACAATTGGGCCTTCCGTACCCGCAACCAATTCCCGGCTCAAACGATATAAAAGAGGACAAACTACTGTTTACTGTTTACTACTTACTTCTTACTGTTCACCGCCCATGCCCTTCCTTACCATCCACGGCCACTTCTACCAGCCGCCGCGCGAGAACCCCTGGACCGACGAGATTGACCGCGAGCGGACGGCGGCGCCGTTCCACGATTGGAACGAGCGCATCAACGAAGAGTGTTACCGCCCCAATGCCTTTGCGCGCGTGTTCGGCGGCGACGGGCGCGTGGTGGACATCCTCAACAATTTCGAATACCTCTCCTTCAACTTCGGCCCCACTCTGCTCTCGTGGCTCCGCGCCAACGCCCCCGACGTGTACGAGCGCATCCGGCAGGGCGACGCGGCCAGCCGGAAACGCCTGGGGCACGGCAACGCCATCGCGCAGGTTTACAATCACCTCATCCTGCCGCTCGCCAATCGGCGCGACAAGGCGACGCAGGTGCGCTGGGGCCTCGCGGATTTCCGCTTTCACTTCGGGCGCGAAGCCGAGGCGATGTGGCTCGCCGAAACCGCCGTGGACGACGAAACGCTCGAAGTCCTCGCCGCCGCCGGGATGCGATACGTGATCCTGTCGCCCACGCAGGCGGCGCGCATCCGCCCGTTGGGATCGGTTGACCACGCGGGCTGGGAGGAGGTGAGCGGTGGGCGTCTTGACCCCTCGCGGGCTTACCTGTGCCGCCTCGCCAGCGGACGGAGCATCGCCGTCTTCTTCTACGATGGGCCGCTGGCGCACGCGGCGGGCTACGGCGACCTGTTCAAGGACAGCCAGCACTTCGTCGCGCGCCTGGCCGCCGCGGTCGACCCGGACCGCGCGCACCCCCAACTGATCCACCTCGCCACCGATGGCGAGACGTTCGGACACCACAAAAAATTCGCCGAACTCACCCTGATTTACGCGCTCACGCACGACGCGCCCGCGCGCGGCTTCGCCGTGACCAACTACGCGGCGTACCTCGACCTCGCGCCGCCGCAGTGGGAGGTGGAGATCAGGCCCGCGACCGCCTGGAGCTGCGCGCACGGCCTGGGGCGTTGGCGCCGCGATTGCGGCTGCCGCACGGGCGGCCCGGCCGACTGGCATCAGCGCTGGCGCGCGCCCTTGCGCGCCGCGCTTGATCATTTGCGCGATTCGCTGGCGGCCATTTACGAGCGCGAAGCCCCGGCCCTGCTCGGCGACCCGTGGGCCGCGCGCGATGCTTACGGCGCAGTCCTGCCCGACCGCACCCCCGAACGCATTGAAGCCTTCCTCGCGCAGCGCGCCCGGCGCCGGCTGACCGAGGCCGAACGCGAACGCGCGCTGACCTTGCTGGAAATGCAGCGGCACGCGCTGCTCATGTACACCTCCTGCGGCTGGTTCTTCAACGAAATCTCCGGGCTGGAGACGGCGCAGGTGCTCAAGTACGCCGCGCGGGCCATCGACCTGGCCTCCCGCTTCGGGCAGGACGGCCTCACTCAAAGGCTGCTCGCCGACCTGGAACGAGCGGAAAGCAACGATCCCCGTTATGGAAACGGCGCGGAGGTCTATCGGCGGCTGGTCCTGCCCGCCGCCATCGGGCCGGAGCGCGTCGTCGCGAGTTATGCGATCAACGCGCTGGTTGACCCGTTCCCCGTGCGCCATCGCCGCCACGCCTACCGCATCGAGCAGACGCTCGGCCATTCGCGGCAGGTCGGTCACGAAGGCTACCGGCTGGTGTGCGGCCACGTCCGGCTGACCTCCGAGGTGACGAGCCAGGCCAGCGGCTGGACCTACGCCGCCCTGCACATGGACGGCTACAACTTCGCGGCTGCGGTGGGCGGGTGCGACGACGTAGAGGTCAGCGAAAAATTTTGCGCGCAGCTGCTCAAGCGCCTTCACCGCATGACGCCGCCGAAACTCGCCCGCCTGCTGCGAACCGTCGCCGGGCCGCACATTTACGCCCTCGGCGACCTGCCATCCCCCGACCGCCGCCGGCTGCTGAAGACGCTCGACCAGGAAATGCTGGCCGACCTGGCGAGTTCCTACGAGCAGATTTACACGCAGCACATGGGGACGATCGCCGCCCTGCGCGCGGCGCACATGCCCGTGCCGCCGGAAATCCGCGTGGCTGCCGAATACACCCTGAGCCACCGCCTGGCCCGGGCCGCCGCCGAACTCGCCCGCCAGCCGGACGAGACACGCGAAGCGAATATGAAGCACATCCTGGATTTAGCGGCGCGCGACGGCTTGCGGCTGGAGCGCGGCCGAGCCAGCCGCGCCCTGGAGCGGGCGGTCGTGGAGCAAGTCCGCGCGCTCGTCACCGCGCCCGAGCGGCGCGTCAACCCCGAGGCCTGCGCCGAACTCACGCGGCTCATCGCCGCCGCCGGCCGCCTGGGGTTCGACGTGCGCCCGGCCCGCGCGCAGGAGATGTTGTTGGACTACCTCCGCCGCGGCGCGGCCCAATCCCAACCGCTGGAAGCCGCGCTCGCACTTGCCGAGGGGCTGGGCCTCTCGATGCAAGTTGCCCTGGCCAGATGAAACCGTCGACTCCCCTGACCGACGCCAGCAGTTAGTTCAGTACGCCACCTGCCCGCCTGCCAGGCCGGTTCAGCCAATTTCTCTAATTTCCAACTTCCAACCTCTAACCTCCCCTCACGCCTCGCCTGTCACCACCACCACCTCTCGCCGCTCGCCGTCGCGCAGGGTCGTCAGGCGGAGGCGCGAGCCGGCCGGGTGGCCGGTGAGCAGGCGGTGAATGTCGTCCACGTTCGCCACGCTCTGCCCGTCGAGCGCGATGATCCGGTCGCCCTCGCGCAAACCCGCGCGGTGCGCCGGGCCGTTCGGCTCGACCGACATCACCTCGACCGCGCTCGTGGCCGTCAGTTCAAAATGGCGCTGCGCGCGGCGGCTGAGCGGCCGCGCCTGACCCGATAAGCCGAGGTAGGCCCGCCGCACTTTGCCGCGCGTGAGCAGTTCACTCACGACCCATTTGGCCGTGTTGACGGGGATGGCAAAACTGATGCCCTGCGCCAGCGCGATGATCGCCGTGTTGACGCCGATGACGCGCCCCCGGCTGTCCACCAGCGGCCCGCCGGAGTTGCCGGGATTGAGCGCCACGTCGGTCTGGATGACGTTCTCGATCAGCCGCCCTGCCTGGCTGCGGAGCGAGCGCCCCAGCGCGGAGATCACGCCCGTCGAGACCGTGCTCTGAAACCCCAGCGGGTTGCCGATGGCGATGACTAACTGGCCGACGCGCAGCGCATCGGAGTCGCCAAGCTCGGCGGCGGGCAGGCCGCTCGCCCCCGCGCGGACGACCGCCAGATCGGTCGCCGGGTCGGCGCCCACGAGTTGAGCGGAGAAGGCGCTGCCGTCGGTCAGGCCGACTTCGACCTCTTTCGCCTGCTCGACGACGTGATTATTCGTCAGCACGTAGCCGTCGGGCGCGATGACGACGCCCGACCCCGCGCCCACCTGCTCGCCCCACCCGCCGCGGCGCGACCGCGCGGCCTTCTTCACGCCGATGCTCACCACCGCCGGGCCGACCTTCTCGACCACGCCGACGACGGCGCGCGAGTAAGCGTCGAGCAGTTCCACGTCGCTCTCGGCGCGCCCCGCGCGAGTCGCCGCATCGTCCGGCGCGCCCCCGGCAGAGAGAAAACTGATGGGGATGTCTGAGTCGTTAGGCATAACCTCCGCCTTTCTACGCTTTTTGGAATCCGCGAATTGGCGCTAATTCTGCGAATGATCAACCGCTCCGCGTAAACGAATAGGCTCTCGCGCCGTCATTCGTTTACGCGGAGCGGTTGATCGTTCGTTGACAGAGGGCGCGAAAGAAATTTACCCAGAAGCACTGGCGTGCTTCACGACCAACGGCGCTGCCCTGTTCGTAGTGCGCGACGCTAGTCGCGCGGTGAAGCACTGGCGTGCTTCACTACCAACGACACTTCCCTCTCCTGAACGCACGCGCAGCGTTTCGCGTTCAGGAGAGGGGCTAGGGGGTGAGGAACCGGGGCAGGTAGAAATTCAGGAAATGCAGCGATCAGGAGCTTAATGCCGAATAGATGCTGCCGAGAAACCGGCTGGGGCGCATCATCAGCAGCCGCGTCTCGGCAAACCCGCTCTGGCGCGCCAGCGTTTCCCACGTCGAATAGGAAAGCGGGTAAGGCACAGCGAAATTCCCGCGGTCGGTATTATACTCGACCAGGATCAGCCGCCCGCCGGGCTTGAGGTAACTACGAACCAGTTCCACCACGCTCTGCTTGTCGCGTTGAAAGTGGAGCGAGTTCGCCATCACCACACCGTCGAGCGGCGGCAGGTCGAGGCGGCGCGTGAAGTCGGCGGACAGGTATTCGCCGGCGACGCGCGGGAATTGCGCCCGCATCGTCTGCTCTTGCTGGCGCAGCGCGCCGCGGTCCTTGTCAATCGAGTAGATGCTCCCCGTCGGGCCGAGCAACTCCGCGAGAGCCAGCGTGAACGCCCCGCGCCCCGAACCGAGGTCGGCCCACACGCCGGGGCCGGAAATCCCATCGCGCAAGAGATTTACGTGATCCGCGTGATTCATCGCGCTTTTTGCTTCACTGCCACCTCTTTCGCGCTAATTCGCGTAATTCGCGGCAAAAACTCTACCCCCTCGCCTTCATCAAAGGTTCCAGCAGCCGCACCTGCTCATCCGGCGACGTTCCGGCGAAGTTCATGTCCCAGAACACGTGGTTCACGCCCAGGCCCCGCAAACGCGCCAGGTCGTCGGCCACCTGCTCCATCGGCCCGGCCAGCGGCATCCGCTGGTCGCCCGCCGATTGGCCGGGGCGCGCGTTGACGCGCACGACAATTTGCAGCCTGCCGGGATCGCGCCCGGCGGCCTGCGCAGCGCTGCGAAATGCGCCCACCACCTGCTCGAACGGTTCCCACGCGAAGAGCACCGGATTGATCCCGTCGGCGAGGCGCGCGGCGCGCTCGATGGCGGCTGGCGAGCGGCCTCCGACGATGATCGGCGGGCCGCCCGGCTGAACCGGTTTAGGGCCGATCTGAGATTCGGGAATCTTGTAGAAGCGGCCGGAAAACTTGACCGGGTCCGGTCCCCACGCCGCCTTGAGCGCGCGGATGAATTCCTCGAACCCCGCGCCGCGCCGTTTCAGCGGCACGTTCGCCGTCTCAAACTCCGGCTCAGTCGCGCCCTGGCCCAACCCGGCGATCGCGCGCCCGCCGCTGAACTGGTCGAGCGCGGCAAAGCGTTTGGCGAGCACAACCGGCACGTGAAAGAGCGCGTCAATCACGCTCGTGCCGAGTTTGAGGCGCTCAGTTTTCGCGGCGACGTAGACGAGCGTCTCGAGCGGCTCGAAAGCATTCGCGTAAGTTTCCGGCATGGGCGCCAGGCCGCCGCGCGGCTGGGGAATGGGAAAGGTCGGGCGGAGCAGGCGCTCCAGCACCCAGGCCGCGCCGAAGCCGAGGCGCTCTGCCTCCTGCGCCACTCGAACAATCGCCTCGCGCGAGGCGTAAGGGCCGACGTGAGGTAGGGCAATGCCGAGTTCCATGTGAATCTCCGTATTGCGTATTGCGTATAGCGTATTCGCCCTATACGGAATACGCAATACGCAATACGTATTCCGTGTCAAATCACTTCACCCGCTCCACCGCGCCGCGCGCCTCCCGCGCCTGCCGCACAATTTCCGCGAGCTGCCCGAGGTGCGAGTCGTCGTGCATCAATCCGCCTGTGAAACGGGCAATCGCGTTGACCGGCTTCGCACCCGCGAATTGGGGCGTGAACAGCACTTCGAGGTGCGGTTCGTCCGGCCAGGCGTTCAGCAGAGCGTGGCGCATCCGGCGGCTTTCCTCCAGCCGGCGGCGGCATTGAGCAATCGTGGTGACCTTCTGCCAGGGAACCTCGTAACGTGAGCGGCCATGCCACTCCACCCCGCGCGCCAGTTCCGCGGCGATAAAAGCATATTCTTCGGCGGAGGCCGTCGTGTGAACGATCACGTGGCCGAGAGTCCACGCGAGGTTCACGTCGTCGGCGCTGGCGGCGAACTCGTCGTGCGCTTTCGGGTCTACCGGCGTAAATGTCACATCCGCGTCAGCCGCGTCGGCGATGAGCGCGAGCATCGCGTCAACCATTTCGTCGGTCAGCCGGTGCAAATCCGCTGGGGTCAGTCCGGTGGTCAACTCCGTCAACGTCTTCTGTTTGTCCCGAACGGGCGTGAAGTCAAGCATGAAATCCTCCTTCGTCAGGTGCAAGTATAATCTGAACAGCAAAACTCAAATTTTAATGATTGGACTTTATCGAAAACAGGCTGGCGCTTTTCTTTCGCCACGAATTCCACGAAAAATTCGCGCTAATTCGCGTAATTCGTGGCAAAGAACCCTACTTCGAGTAGAGTCTATTCA
>DAOTXG010000265.1:0-8997 GCA_034435515.1 Anaerolineales bacterium | reverse complement strand
GTCGAAGGGGAAGCCTCTCGCCTATGGAGTGCGAGACCCTTCGCAGCGCTCAGGGTGACAACCGGTGGTGAGCTTCTGCCAACGTGTACTAGCAATCTGTTGTCACCTGCTACCTGCTACTTGCTACCTGCTATCCGCCATCCGCCATCTGCCAGCCGCCATCCGCCATGCCCAAGCCCCTCGTCGCTATCGTCGGACGCCCGAACGTGGGCAAATCCACCCTCTTCAACCGCCTGGCCGGAGAACGTCTCGCCGTCGTGGACGACACGCCGGGCACCACGCGCGACCGGCTGGTGGCGGAGGCGGAATGGAATGGCGTGACGTTCGACATCGTGGACACTGGCGGCATTGAGCCGCTGCCGAGGCGAGCCGGCGGCGGGGAGCCGCTCGCCGAGAACTCCGCGCAGTTCATCCCGCAAATCCGCGCGCAGGCCGAGATGGCGATTGCCGAGGCTGATGCCGTGATCTTCATGACCGAAGTCGCCTCCGGCGTCACGGCGGCCGACCGCGAGGTCGCCAACATCCTGCGCCGCCATCAACGGCGGACGGCGGACGGCAGCCCAAAGCCGCCGGTGATCCTCGCCGTCAATAAGAGCGAGAACTTCCAGCGCCGCGAGGAGGCGGTGGAGTTCTACGAACTGGGCATGGGTGAACCGATCCCCATTTCGGCGCTGCACGGCACCGGCACGGGCGATCTGCTCGATGCGCTCGTCGCCGTCCTGCCGCGCGCGCCCGAAGCCGAAGACGTCGACGCCGTCAAGATCGCCATCGTGGGCCGGCCCAATGTAGGCAAGAGCTCGCTGCTCAACCGTCTGCTCGGCGAGGAGCGCGCCATCGTCAGCCCCATCCCGGGCACCACCCGCGACGCGCTGGACACGCCGCTGACGTACGACGGCGCGCCGCTGATTCTGATTGACACGGCCGGCATCCGGCGGCGCGGCCACATTGACCCGGGCGTGGAGAAATGGAGCGTGCTGCGCGCGCTCAAAGCCATCAGCCGCGCGGACGTGGCGCTGTTGATCGTAGACGCCGCCGAGCCGTTCACCGCGCAGGACGCGCACGTCGCCGGATTCATCCTCGACGAGCTGAAGAGCGTGATCGTCGTCGTGAACAAGTGGGACGTCGTCGAAAAGGACGAGCACACCCTGGTGGAATACACCCGGCAGCTGCGCTCGGCGTTCCATTTCCTGGATTACGTGCCGGTGTTGTTCATCTCGGCCAGGACGGGCCAGCGGTGCAACCAGGTGCTGCCCCTGGCCCTGCGGGTGCAGGAGGAGCGCCTGACGCGCGTGCCGACCGCGGAGCTGAACCGCATCGTCCGCGAGGCGGTGGCGCGGCATCCCCCGCCGCCGCGGGGCGCGCGGCAGCTCAAAATCAATTACGCCTCGCAGGTGCGCACCGACCCGCCGACGTTTCTGTTCCACGTCAACGACCCGAAACTGATCCACTTTTCCTACGAGCGCTATCTGCAGAACTGTCTGCGGCAGGAGTACAGCTTCCTCGGCACGCCGCTGCGCTTGAGCTTCCGCAAGAAGAACGAGTAAGTCTCTGGATTAGTAAACAAGTAAGGATTGCTTATCCTCCCCCGCCCGCCGTATAATCGGCCTTGCTGGTTCAGGTATCAGGAGTATCACCTTGTCTTTTTCAACTACGCCGACCGGCGCCGCCGAAGCGCCGGAGCATCCGCCCGCCTCGCTGAAACCGCTGCTGCGCGAAATCGTCGAGACCATCCTGCTGACGGTCGTCATCTACGCCGTGGTGAATTTCGCCACCGGCCGCTTTCGCGTGGAAGGTACGAGCATGGAGCCGAGCGTCCATCCCGGCCAGTACGTGCTGGTGGATAAAGTCTCCTACCGGCTTGGCCGGCCGCAGCGCGGCGACGTCATCGTCTTCAACTATCCGCTGGCCACCGACCGCGATTTCATCAAGCGCATCATCGGCCTGCCGGGCGAGGCGGTGACCATCGCGGGAGGCGTCGTCAGCGTCAACGGCCAGCCGATTGACGAGCCGTACATCGCCGCGCCGGCGGCGGCGAGCGGCTCGTGGACGCTCGACGCCGACGAGTATTTCGTGATGGGCGACAACCGCAACAGCTCGTCCGATTCGCGCAGCTGGGGGCCGCTGGCGCGCCAGTACCTCATCGGCAAAGCCGTGTTGATCTACTGGCCCCCGTCCAACTGGGGGCTGGTGCCGCACTACACCTACGCCAGCCCTCACTAACCTCATGCCGTTGCCCGAGTTGTCTGAGGCCGAAGTCCGCGAGGTCGTCAGCCGCGTTGTGCGGCGGACGCTGGGCACCCCCACCCCCGGCCCCTCCCCCGTTGCAAACTACAGCAACAAGGGAGGGGTGACGCAAAGCGCCGGGGCGGGGGTCGTCGCCCTCGGCGCGGACCACGGCGGCTTTGCGCTCAAAGAAACGCTCAAGGAATTTGTTGCCAGCCTGGGCTATCCAGTAGTAGACTGTGGGACACATTCGACCGAGGCCGTCGACTACCCTGACCTGGCTTACGCGGTAGCCCGGCTGGTCAGCGCGGGCGAGGCCTGGCGCGGCATCCTGGTGGATGGCGCGGGCCTCGGCAGCGCCATGGCGGCGAACAAGGTGCCGGGCGTGCGCGCCGCGCTGTGCTACGACCACGCGACCGCTGTCAACAGCCGCGAGCACAACGACGCCAACGTGCTCACGCTCGGCGCGGGGTTGATCGGCGCGAGCCTCGCCAAACAAATTGTCCAGACCTGGCTGGCCACGCCCTTCGGCGGCGGACGGCACCAGCGGCGCGTAGATAAGATCGTCGAGATTGAAAAACGGTTTCTCAAAGAATAGGCCATGCCCGCTGACCGGCAGACCGTCGAACGCCTCGTCGAACTCATCACCCGGCAAGTGCTGCTGGCGCTGGCCGAAGAGGAGCGCCGCGCGGCCCAGCCCGCGGCCGACGACTGCCGGCAAGAGTGCGGCGCGGGCTACTGCATCCGGCATTGCGGCGA
The DNA here is from genome assembly GCA_034435515.1 of Anaerolineales bacterium. Classification (GTDB taxonomy): domain Bacteria; phylum Chloroflexota; class Anaerolineae; order Anaerolineales; family UBA6663; genus DATDRS01. Next base: position 6,015 of record DAOTXG010000265.1, on the reverse strand, counting down.
CAAAGTGGAACTGATTGTGCAGGCCGGGGCCGAGCGCCTCGCCGCGGGGCTGGGGGCGACGCCCGCCAACCCCGGCCTGGCGGCGCTGATTGACCATACCCTGCTCAAGCCGGACGCCACGCCCGACCAGATCGCGCAGTTGTGTTACGAGGCGCGCAAACACGGCTTCGCCGCCGTGTGCGTGAACCCCACGCACGTCCCGCTCGCGGCGCAGCTGCTCAAGGGCGCGTCGGTCGCCGTGTGCACCGTCGTCGGCTTCCCCCTCGGCGCGACCCCGCCCGAGGTGAAAGCCTACGAGGCGCAGGTCGCCATAGACCAGGGCGCGACTGAAATTGACATGGTCGTCAACATCGGCGCGCTCAAGAGCCGGGATTACGAGATGGTCGCCCGCGACATCCGGGCGGTGGTGCGCGTGTGCCACGCCAAAGCCGTCCTGGTCAAAGTCATCATCGAGGCCGCGCTGCTCACGGACGAGGAAAAGGTCGCGGCGTGTCTGCTGGCCAAAGAATGCGGCGCGGACTTCGTCAAGACCTCGACCGGTTTCGCCTCCGGCGGGGCCACCGTGGCCGACGTCGCCCTCATGCGCCGCGTGGTCGGGCCGCAGATGGGCGTGAAAGCCGCGGGCGGCGTGCGCACCCACGCCGACGCCGCGGCGATGGTCGCCGCCGGGGCCACGCGCCTCGGCGCGAGCGCAGGCGTCAAAATCATTCAAGGCGAAGCCGCGCCCGCCGCCGCGGGAGGGAAATACTGATATGACGGAGAAAGAGAAAGAGAAAGCGCCTCAATTCGTCTGTCCCCACTGCCAGATGGGGACCCTGCAGCCCACGGCGGTCGTCTTCGCCCACTGGTTTGAGGGCCAGTTCATCACCGTCCCGGACTTTCCCGCCTGGGTGTGCGATTTTTGCGGAGCGCGCGAATACGATGCGCTCGCGCTGGAACGGTTGGAGGCGATTCTCGGGCCGGAGGCCGACTTGCGCCGTGAGGCCTCCCGCCGCGCCCGCGCCGGAAAGCCGCAGCCCGCCGCGCGGCCGCGCCCGGCCCGGGGCCGCAGCGGCCGTCATCGCGTTTGACGTATTGCGTATTACGTATTGCGTAACCTACGGAATACGCAATACGCAATACGTTTACTTTAGCCACCCCGTATTCCTCGAGGCTCCCATGCAAATCGCTCGCGTCATCGGCTCCACCGTCGCCACCATCAAAGACGAAAAACTCACCGGCCGCAAACTGCTCATCGTGCGCGAGGCCGACGAGACCGGCCAGCCGGTGGGCAAGCCCTACCTAGCCGTAGACACGGTGGACGCCGGGACGGGCGACCTCGTCCTCGTCGCCGCCGGCTCCTCCGCCCGGCAGACCAGCCTGACCAAAGACTCGCCCGTAGACGCGGTCATCATGGCGGTGATCGATTCGCTGGAAGTGAGCGGGAAGGTGACGTTCAGAAAATCTTAGTGGATAGCCGAGGGCGGATAGCCGGTTTGCCGAAACACAGCTTTGAGTCCATACTTCCCACTTGGTCAAAGTGAGCACTTTAGAAAAGCCTAGTCCGACGGCAATCCTCGCCGTGGATGTCTACTTTTCCAAAGATGCACTCCACGTGCTGCTATCCGATGGCCGAGAAATCTCTGTGCCCTTGGAATGGTTTCCGCGCTTGCGGGATGCCACGCCGGAACAGCGCCAGAACTGGCGCTTCATCGGGCGGGGAATCGGGGTTCATTGGGAAGATGTAGACGAAGACGTATCTGTCGCCGGATTGTTGCGCGCTTGAGGAAAAGTAGGTCACGCCATCAAGTTGTAGAGGAAGACATGCCCGCCGAATATGATCTTGACCTCCAATCCATCCAGGAAGCCCGCACGTTAGCCGTCGCCGCGCGCGAGGCGCAGAGGCAATTTATGCGCGCCTCGCAGGCCGAGGTGGATCGCATTTGCGCGGCGATGGCCGAGGCCGCCTACGCCGCCTCCGAGCGGCTGGGCCGCCTGGCCGCCGAGGAGACCACCTACGGCGTCCCGGAGCACAAGACGCTCAAGAACGTGCTCTGCTCGAAAATCCTGTGGGACTCGATCAAAGACATCCCGACCGTCGGCGTGATCAAGCACGACCCGAAGAAGAAGATTTACGACATCGCCTGGCCGATGGGTGTCGTGGCCGCGCTCACGCCGAGCACCAACCCGACCTCGACGGTCATGTTCAAAATCCTGATCGCAGTCAAGGCGAAGGACGCGATTGTCGTCGCCCCCCACCCGTACGCCGTGAAGTGCTGCGTGGAGACGGCGCGGATCATGGCCGAGGCCGGCGAGCGCGCCGGGATGCCCAGGGGCCTGGTCTCGTGCATGAGCAAAGTGAGTCTGCCTGGCACGCAGGAATTGATGCGGCACCGCTATACCGCGCTCATCCTCGCCACCGGCGGCTCGGAGATGGTGAAAGCCGCGCACTCGGTCGGCAAACCGGCTTATGGCGTCGGGCCGGGCAACGTGCCCTGTTACGTAGACCGCTCCGCCGACCTCCGGCAAGCGGCGAAGTACATCGTCGCCTCCAAAGCCTTCGACCACTCGGTCATCTGCGCCACCGAGCAGGCGGTCATCGCCGACAAGCCGATCGCCGCTCAACTCGAAGAATTGATGCAGGCCGAGGGCGCGTACTTTATGAACGACGAGCAGGCGCGCGCCATCGCCAGATTGCTCTTTACGCCCGGCCCGCTCATCAACCCGAAGATGGTCGGCAAAAGCCCGCAATACCTGGCCCAGCAGGCCGGGATCGACGTCCCCGCCTCCGCGCGGATCCTGATGGCGCGGCTCAACAAGGTCGGCCGCGAAGAGCCGCTCTCCGCCGAGAAACTCACGACCGTCATGGGCTGGTACGAGGCCGACGGCTGGGAGGCGGGGTGTGAGCGGTGCATCGAACTCATCAACTACGGCGGGCGCGGCCATTCGCTCGTCATCCACGCGCAGGACGAGAAAGTGATCATGCAGTTCGGGCTGGAGAAGCCGGTGTTTCGTATCGTGGTGAACACGTGGGGCACGCTGGGCACGACCGGGATGACGACCGGCGTGATGCCCTCGATGACGCTCGGCTCGGGCGGCATTGGCGGCTCCATCACGGGCGACAACATCACCGTGCATCACATGTATAATGTGAAGCGCCTGGCCTACGAGACCACGCCGCCGCCCGAGGCCGCCTTTCGGCCCGGCTCGACCGACGACCCAAGCCAGTTGAAGCGGAATGGTGCCGCGCCGGCGACAGTGGGAGCGGACGCCGACCGGGTGGACGAGATTGTGCGGCGGGTGCTGGTGGACTTACAGAAATAATCGCGATGGATTTAGCATGGCTCGGCGGGATAAACTCCTAGATCAAATTCTGCGCGGAACTTCAGATGCGAATATCCCCTTTGGTGAAATATGCCAATTGCTGCGCCGCCTAGGCTTCGAAGAACGAATACGGGGCAGCCACCACATCTTCACGAAGGAGGGTGTCGAAGAGATTCTGAATTTGCAACCCAAAGGGGCAAACGCTAAGCCGTATCAGGTCAAGCAGGTACGAAATGTCATCCTAAAGTACAAGTTGGGAGGCTGAGATGATCCGGTATGAAATGATCATTTATTGGAGCGAGGAGGATAACTCTTTTATCGTCGAAGTCCCTGAACTACCCGGCTGCATGGCCGACGGGGAAACTTATCAAGAAGCGCTTGCCAACGCCGAAGTTGTCATTCAGGAGTGGATTGAAACCGCGCGAGAATTGGGACGCCCAATTCCAAGCCCTAAAGGGCGATTAGTTTATGCATAAGGAGAAATCACTATGCCAGTAGATGTCGCCATGATTGCCCTCGGGATGGTCGAGACCCGAGGCCTGATCGGCGCGATTGAAGCCGCCGACGCCATGGTCAAGGCCGCCAACGTCACGCTCATTGGGAGCGAGTACGTCGGCGGCGGCTACGTCACCGTGATGGTGCGCGGGGACGTGGGCGCGGTGAAGGCCGCGACCGACGCCGGGGCGGCCGCCGCCAAGCGGGTCGGCGAACTGGTCTCGGTGCACGTCATCCCGCGCCCGCACTCGGACGTCGAGCTGATCCTGCCGCAAAACACCAGGGGCGGGTTCGGTGGGCGCAGCGGCGGGCAATAAATCCCAAATCCCAAGATCCAAACCCCCACAGGGGCGCCTCACGTTGGGATTTGGAAATTGGGATTTGGGATTTTCTGCTTTCCCATGTCTGCCGTCAGCGTCCTCATCGCGGACGACTCCGCCGAGTTCCGCAAGGGCATCCGCGCCATCCTGACATTCGAGCCGGATATCAAGGTTGTGGCAGTGGCGCGTGACGGCCAGGAGGCGGTTGAACTCGCCCGCCAGCACCATCCCGACGTGGCGCTCATGGACATCAACATGCCGCGGCTGGACGGCTTGACGGCCATCCGTGCCATCGCCGAAGTCAGCCCGAACACGCTGTGCATGATCATGTCCTCGGAAGGCGAGCGCGAGATGCTGCGCAAAGCCATGGCCGCCGGGGTGCGCGAGTACCTCGTCAAACCGTTCAGCGCCGAGGAGTTTCGCCGGGCTATCGAGCGGATGAAAACCTTTGCCGAGGAAAAAAAGAGCCGGGTCGCCGCCGCTGAGGCCGAAAAAGACCGCTATCTCCTGCAACTGACGCGCCTGTATCTCAAAAGCGGACGCATGGACGACGAAGCCGCCAAAGCCTACGCCGAATACGCGGCGCGCCCGGCCGCCGATCCGGAACTCCTCGCCCGGCTGGCCGAAATCTTCTGCGCGCGGCGGGAGTGGCGGACGCTGCGCCTGATCTGCGAACGCATGGAAAAAATCTCCCCTCCCCCCAAGTGAGACTCATCTGTGACTGCAACGATAGGGATGGCGCCGCAGGCTGCGGCGGAACGCGCCAGATTTGAGAACGAGGTGCGGCGCATCGTCGCCGCCGGGAACGAAGCTGGCCTGGCCCTGCGCCTGCTTGGCTCGCTGGCGTTCCAGCTGCACTCCCCGCAGTTCGGCGGATTGCAGGCCAGACTCGGCCGCGCCTACACGGACATTGATTTCGCCAGCTATGGCCGGCAGGCCAAAGCCATCCGCGATTTGCTCACGACGACGCTCGGCTACGCCGAAGACCGCGAGGTCTTCATCAACACCGAGGGCGGCCGCGCCATCTTCGAGAATCCGGCCAACGGCCTGCACGTGGACGTCTTCTACGACAAACTGGATTTCTGCCACGTGATCCGCTGGGACGGACGGCTGGAAGTGGACTCCCCCACCATCCCCCTGGCCGAGCTGCTGCTGGAGAAAATGCAGATCGTGCGGATCAACGAGAAGGACGTGATTGACACGATCATGCTCCTGCTCGAGCATCCGCTGGGCGAGGGCGACCGTGAGACGATCAACCTCCCGCTCGTCGCGCGCCTGTGCGCCGCCGAGTGGGGCCTGTGGCGCACTGTCACGATGAACTTGAGCAAGGTTAAGCAGTTGACCCAGAACTATTCCCAACTGAGCGCCGAGGAGAAGGCCAGGGTCGCGGCCCAGGTGGACGCGGCGCTGGCGGGGATCAACGCCGAACCCAAGTCGCTGGCGTGGAAGATGCGCGACAAGATCGGCGACCGGGTGAAATGGTACAAAGAAGTGGATGAGGTGAAATGAACAATCCAGAAGCGCATCGCAGCCGTCTCACCTGGCTGCTTTTCTTCGGGCGAAGTCTCGCCTCGGCGGGTTACATCGCCGGGGCCACCATCGGCGCCATCGTCGGCGCAGAATTGAGCGGGCAGCCTGCGCTGGCCGGCGTGCCGGGCGCGATGTATTTGCTGGGGAACGCGGTAGCCGCGTACCCGGCGGCGCGGCTGATGGAGCGCACCGGGCGGCGGCCGGGGCTGTCGCTCGGCTTCTTCATCGGCCTCGTCGGCGCGCTCCTGGCCGGCGTCTCGATTGTGGGCCGCTCCTTCGCCGGTTTTCTGGGCGGCTTCACGCTCATGGGCGTGGCGCAGGGCTTCAGCGATTTAGGACGCTATGCGGCGGCGGAGATGCACCCGGT
>DAOTXG010000264.1:0-9987 GCA_034435515.1 Anaerolineales bacterium | reverse complement strand
GGCAAACTGCTGTGGGTCGCCAATTACTGGAGCAACAGCGTGCAGGCGATTGATCCGGCCACGCGCCGCGTGGGGACGGCGATCTCCGTCGGCATCGGCCCATTCGCCTTCACCTTCGACGGCGGCCAACTGTGGATTGCCAACCGCGATTCAAACTCGTTGCAGAACATCATCATTCGTTGAAACACACGCGGAGGCATCGGGCGTGACGGACAAGACTCACTCTCCAGACAACCATGACGGCCAGCTGGCCCAGGGGCTATCGCCGGAAAGACGTCGTTATCTCTGGCGGCGTCTGCTGGCTTACGCCGGGCGGCGGAAGTACAGTTGGGCCGCGGCGATCACGGGCATCGTCGTCTCGACGTTGATGCTGATGGCCGTGTATCTGCTGATCTCGCCGCTGCTCGACACGGCCCTGCCCCGGGGGCTGAACCCGGCCACGCGCGCCGACGGCCTCCGGCAGGCGACCCAGATTTTGCTGGCCATGGTGACCCTGACTGTGCTGGGCAACCTGATCAACCGTCAATCCAATGCGTTCGTCGCCCGGCTGGCGCAGGCGATGATGGTGGAGGTGCGCACCGACTACGCCGCCAGCCTGCTGCGGCAGGGGATGTCCTTCTACCGCAAGCACGAAGTCGGCGCGCTCATGTCCATCGGCATGAACGACGCCGAAGTCATCGGCGAGTTTTTCATGGACGAGTTGGCCGGCCTGCTGAATTACGCGGCCCAATTCGTCTTCGCCCTCGGGGCCATGCTCTACCGAAGCCTGCCGCTCTCAGTGGGCAGCGTCATTTTGACCGGCCTCATCTACGGTTTGGGCCTGCGCCTCATCGTCCCCCGCACCCGGCGGCTGGCGGCGGCTCACAGTCGCCAACTCGGGCGCGTCAACACCGTGCTGGACGAAACCTTGAGCAGCGTCCGCGACATTCAAATTTTCACTCAGCAGAATCGGCTCATTGCTCGATGGCGCGCCGAGCTCAAGGCCCTGGGCGATTATCTCGTCGGCGCGCGCGACGCGGCCTACTGGAACAGCGCGGTCTTTTACACCGTGGACGGACTGGGCCAGTCCTTGATCTACGGGCTGGGCGTGGTGATTACTATCCTGGGGCTGTTCAACACGGGGTTCACCAGCGGTCATCTGGCCAGTTTCGTCGGCCTGTTCTCGAATTTCACCAGCCCGATCAAAGCCCTGGGGAACGCGGCCATCAAGGTGCAGTCCATGCTGGTCGCCGCCGACCGCGTGTTCGCCGTGATGGATACGCCGACCGAGATTCAACAGAAGCCCGGGGCCCAGGATCGGGGGCGGCTCAAAGGGCACATCAGATTCGAAAATGTCTCCTTCAGTTACTGGACTTTGGCAAATTTTCGCCTGCGTCAGGCGAAAAGCTAAAAACGGATGCGCCCTTGTGTTTTGCGGTGTTCAGTATCCAGTCGTACTGAACTGCGGGAGCCAGCATGGCGCACACCTGGCTTCCGAATCCGGCCCTCTCGCCTGCGAGGCGGGCCACGCCCGTGAAGTGCCGCTTAGGTGACGGCGTGGGCGGGACGCAGAAAGCGATGGAGCACGACCCGTACCGAGCCGGTCTCCAACGCTGCTTCGGCCACGGCTCTGATGAAGCTAGTCAAGTGTTCGCGCCGATGCACCGCGATGACATCGGGCACGGACTGCACTGGGCCGTCGGGTTGAGCCAGCCGGAACCGTACGCGCCGCCACTGCAAATACGCCAGGGTCAGAAAGACCGCGGCATGCCAGCGCAGCACACCGGCGAATTTCTGGAGTTGGTAGTCGGCCAGGCCCAAGTAGACTTTCACATCGAAATTGTCGACTTCGCAACCCCAGCGATGACCGTACCCTTTCAAGACCTGTGTGGGCGACAGGGACAGGTCGGTGGTGAAGAAGTACGCCGGAGATTTGTCTCCGCGGTGCCTTCGCGAGATGAGCACGCAGACATCGAACGGAAGATGTTCCAACCGTCCGCGCAACACGTAGACCCAATAGGTCTGGCGGTTGCCTTCTGCCGCCGGGACGCTTAGGCGTTTGGCCGGCGTGGGCCGTTGCTCCGCGAACCAGCGCTTGAGTTGTTTGCCATTCAAATTCCGATTGGCCTTGAGCCCGCCGAGGGCGTGCCAGCCCTGGCGACGAATAAAGCGAATGAGTTTGTAAGCGCTATACCAACTGTCAAAGAGCACGTAAATCGTCCAGCCCTCTTTGGGCAGGAGCGGTTGCACTTCTTCCAGCATGTCCTGCGCGAGTTCATACTTGCTCCGAAAGCTGAGCCGCTCGGCTTTCGTCCGCCCTTTGTTCAACGCCTTGACCGTTTTCTCGCGCAGGTACACCCGCCAGTTGATCGTGAATTCCAACCACCCCAGGTGCAGTCGCAACAAGACGTACACCGACCCATTTTTGTAACTCGCTTGCTTTTTCGCCCGCGCGTTGTGATCGTGATGCCAGTCCACCCCTTCCAGATGTTTCGTTCCCGGATCCTTTTCGCACAGCGAGTCATCCAGGCTTAGCCAAATGAGTTTGTCGAGGTTCAGTTTCTCCGCCACTTCCAGCGCGTGTCGTACCAGAAAGTGGAGCACTTTCGCCCGCACATCGGCGGCTTGCCACGGACTGGCCCGAAAGCAGTCCGCCAGCGCATATTCATCGGTCGCCGGCTCCACAAAGCATCGGTTCAGGGCCGACAGGGTTTTCTTGCGCCGCTCGGCCGCCACCACCAGGGCATCGGCCACATCAGTCAGGTGTTGCAACGGCGCGGGTTTGAGCGTTAGCCCCAGCAAGGCAATGAATTTGACGAGCAAGACCGAATTCCTGATAATCGTGGCGAACATGGGGACCTCCTACGTCGGCGTGTGTCTGCCCCACATTGGACAAGCGTAGGATAGTCCTCATGTTCACTTTTGCCAAAGTCCAGTCAGTTACGACCCGAGCGATTGGCTCGCCTGGCGGCTCAGCCGCGTCAATCTCGAAATCCAGCCCGGCGAGAAAGTCGCGCTCGTCGGCGGTTCCGGCTCCGGCAAGAGCACGCTGATGCACCTGGTCGCGCGCTTCTACGACCCGACGAGCGGCCGGGTGACGATTGACGGGCTGGACGTGCGGGACATGACGCTCGACGGCCTGCGCCGGAACTTCGGCCTGGTGGCGCAGAACATCCTCCTCTTTGGGGGCACCCTCGCCGACAACATCCGCTTCGGCCGGCCGGAGGCCGACCGGCAGGCAGTCGAGACCGCCGCCCGCATCGGATACGTGAACGAGTTCATCGGCAAACTGGAGGCTGGCTATGACACCGTGCTGGACGCGGGCGGCCAGGGGCTGAGCGGCGGACAGAAGCAACGGGTGGGCATCGCCCGCGCGGCGCTGGCCGACCCGGCCATCCTGCTCCTCGACGAGGCGACCTCCGCGCTCGACGCGCAGAGCGAAGCCGAGGTCACCAAATCGCTGGACGAACTGAGCCGGGGACGCACGACGCTCGTCATCTCTCACCGTTTGAACACGATCAAGAACGCCGACAAGATCGTCGTGCTGGGCGCAGATCAGTTCGGCTTTGGCGTCGTCAAAGCGGTGGGGACGCACGACGAGCTGCTCGAACAGTCACCCGATTACGTCGCGTTGTACGGCAAGTTCCGCAAGAAGTCCATCCTCCTGCCCATCGGCCCGCGCTACGACACTACCGCCGCCCTGCCGACGGTGATCGGCCTGGCGCAGGCTTACAACGCCCCGGTGCACGTGCTCGACTTCGGCCCCCTCAAAGCCGACGGCGCGGACAAGAACTTCGGCGTCACGCTGTTGCCCGGCCAGAATGCGCCGACGCTCAACCTGGCCCACAAACTGCGGGTGGAGAAAATGGCGCGCGACCTGCAAGCGGAGGGCCTGCAGGTGAATATCGTCCATCCGCCCGAAGACGCCGCCGACTGGGTCGACGCCACCATCCGCGCCGTGCAATTGACCGACGCCTCGCATCTGGTCGCCGTGGACAACGTGATGATCTCTATGGACGCCCTGCGGGCGAGCATCCGCACCATCGAGCGCAAGTCGGCGGTGGAATATATCCTCGTCAACCCGCTGGCGGCGGTGGAGTGAAACAAAGATGGATCAACAACAGCAACTCCGCGACATGCTCGAAAAACTGCACGCCGAGCTGCAGCAGACGGAATCGGTGGACGAGGCTGGCCGCCAGAGGCTGCACGACCTGATGCGCGACATTCAAGACGTGCTGGCCCGCTCCGGCGAAGACGTGTCGCCGCGTTATCAGTCCATCGTCCGGCAATTGGCCGAGGCCGTGAAGCATTTCGAAATCTCCCATCCTCAGCTCACGCTCGCCATCGGCAAGGCGCTGGACATTTTGAGCCAGGCGGGTTTCTAAACCTCGTAGTAACGACTCTGCGAAGCGCCCCCGCGGGGTAAGTCGTTACTACCCTTATGCTGCGCCTTCTGCTCCGCTTTTTCTTTCGCCTGCTGTATAACGAGCTCGCCTGGACCTATGACCTCGTCAGTTGGAGCGTGTCCATCGGCCAGTGGCGCAGCTGGCAGCGCGCCGCCCTGCCTTACCTCAAAGGGCGGCGCGTCCTCGAAATCGCGCACGGCACCGGCAATCTGCTCCTTGACCTGGTCGCGCTCGGCTTCGAGCCAGTGGGCCTGGACGCCTCGCGGGCGATGGACCGCCTCGCCCGGAGGAAACTCCGCGCGCGCGGCCTGTCCGGCCGCGCCCCGCTCGTGCGCGCCCGCGCTCAAGCCCTGCCGTTTGCGGCCGGCTCATTCCCCAGCCTCGTCGCCACGTTCCCGACCGAATTCATCACGGCCCCAGAGGTAATCGCCGAATTTCACCGCATCCTCCAGCCGGGCGGCGTCGTCGTGTTTGTCCCCGTTGCGCAGATCATCAGCCCTGCCCTCGCCGACCGCCTCGCCGCCTGGCTCTTCCGCATCACCGGCCAATCCAGCCCCGACTTCTTCGCTCCCTTTGCCGACCGCTACACCGCCGCCGGGTTCGTCACCCGCGTCGAACAAGCGCGCCTGCCGCGCAGCGTGGTCACCGTCGTCGTTGCGGAAAAGCGATGAAAATGAAGTAGAATAGTGAAGTTCCGTCAGTTCCTGAAGTTCCTTTAGTTCCCTCAGTTCCAGGAACTTTAGGAACTCAGGGACTACAGGAACTCTAGGAACTCAGGGAACTACAGGAAAGTATGGAAGTCCAGGTCGCCGTCGCCAAAGTCGGGAAATATGCCACCAGCGAGTCCGGGGACACGCTGGAGATGATCGAGCGGCCGCGCGGCGGGCTTTCGCTCGTGCTCGTGGACGGGCAGCGTTCGGGGCGCGGGGCCAAGGCCGTCTCGAACCTCGTCGCGCGCAAGGCCATCAGCCTGCTGGCCGAGGGCGTGCGGGACGGGGCGGCAGCGCGCGCCGCGCATGACTATCTCTTCACCCAGTACGACGGCAAGGTGCAGGCCACGCTCAACATCGTCTCGATTGACCTGACCTCGAAGACGCTCGTCCTTTCGCGCAACAACCCTAATCCCATTTTCGTCGCGCGAAAATCGGCCCTGACCGAGTTGTCTGACGCCAGCCGCCCCGTGGGGCTGTACCGCCACACCCGCCCGGTCATCGCCGAACTGCCCCTGGCGCCGGAGACCGCCATCATCGTCTACACCGACGGCCTGCCCTCCGCCGGGGTGCGCCGGGGCAAGCTGCTGGACGTGCGCGCCGAATTGGAGCGCCTGCGCGCCAGCGGGCTGGACGCCGCGCCGACCTGGGCCGACCGCCTGCTCGCCGCCGCCGTGGCCCAGGACGAAGGCCGCCCGGCCGACGACATCAGCGTTTTGGTTGTGGCCGTGCTGCGCCGGAAAGCCGCCGACGACGCGGGAGGGCATCCCGATGCCCGGCGCATGCTGGTCAGGATGCCGCTGTGAGGCGCCTGCGTTTCCGCCGCGCGGCGTTCCCGGCCTGGTATCGCGCGCTGGCCGTCAATGTGCGCGATATGCTCGTCCTGCTGCGCCAGTTTCGCGGCTCGCTCGTCACCTTCTCCCTCGCCATCCTCGGGGGTGGGGCGCTGTATTTTCGGCTGGCCCAGCAGGCCGGGGAGTCCCACCCCCGCTCGCTGACAGAGGCCTGTTTCCTCATCCTGTCCATGATCTTTCTGCAAGCCAACGCCGACTTTCCGGGCGTGTGGTACTTGCAGTTGTTCTTTTTTACAATGCCCGTCATCGGCCTGGCCATCCTCGGCCAGGGCGTGACCGACATCGGCGTGCTCTTGTTCAACCGCAGAGCGCGCGGGGAGGCGTGGCAAGTGGCCGTGGCAGAAACTTTCAAAGATCACATCGTCATCGTCGGGCTGGATCATCTGGGGTTCCGCATCGCCCGCGCCCTGCACGACCTGGGCGAAAACTTCGTCGCCATTGAACTTAAGCCCGAAGCCGAACTGGTGTCGGAGGTGCAGAGCTGGGACGTGCCCATCATTCAGGGCGACGCCAACCAGATAGACGTCTTGCGCCATGCCGGGGTGGATCGGGCGCGCACGATCATCATCACCACCAACGACGACATGCTGAACCTGCAAATCGCCATCCACGCCCGCGCCGTCAACCCGCAGGTCCGCACCATCGTCCGCCTGTTCGACGACGACTTCGCCCGCGAGGTGCGCGAGGCCTTCGGCATCACCGCCGCCTACAGCGCCTCGGCGCTGGCCGCCACGGCCTTCGCCGCCGCCGCCGCCGACCTGGACATCGCCGAAGCGATGACGGTCAACGGGCGCGTGCTGAATATGAGCCACCTGACCGTCTCGCCCCGCTCGCGGCTGGCCGGCCACACCGTCGGCCAGGTTGAAGACGACTACGACGTAAGCATCGTCCTCCTGCGCCGGGGCAAGCGCGCCGACCTTCACCCGAACCACGACACCCTGCTCCAGGGCGGGGACCAGATCACCGTGTTTGCCGAAGCCGCGACGATCCACAAACTAAACCGCTTGAACAAGTGATAGTGAACAGTAATCAGTGAACAGTGACCCCTGTTCACCGTTCACTGTTCACTGTTCACTGTTCACTGATTACCGATTTAACCCAATGCCTCCCTCGCCCATCGTCGGCCTCGTGGGGCCTTGCTGTTCGGGCAAGTCGGCGCTCGCCCGCGCGCTGCGCGAACGCGGCTACCCCGCCCGGGACATCGCCCAGGAGCACTCGTTCGCCCCGCGCATGTGGCAGGTCATCGGCGGGGCCGAGGTGCTCATCTTCCTCGACGTCTCCTACCCCATCGCCCAGCAGCGCCGCTGGATGGACTGGGGCCCCGAAGACCTGGCCGAGGAACACCGCCGCCTGCGCCACGCGCGCGAACATTGCGATCTGTACTTGAACACCGACGATTTGACGCAGGCGCAGGTGTTGGAACACGTCCTGGCATTTATCGCTGCTCGACACTTCCTCCCTCGCGCGGTATAATATCCCCCTCTCGCCCGCCCGGCTTGCGCTTCCGGCCACACGGCGGGCATTTGTTTGAATCGGAGGCCCTCAGGTTCCATGCAGAGACGTTATACCGGTTGGCTCATTCCCATTGTCATCCTCGCGGCGGCGGCGGTGTACGTCGTCGTCCCCGGCACGGGCCTCAACTTCACGCTCGGCGACTTCACGATCAACGAAACCTTCACCGTGCACGAAGGGCTGGACCTGCAGGGCGGCCTGCAAGTCCTGCTGGAGGCGGACGTGCCGGACTGCGCCGCCGTGAACGCCGAAGCCATGCAGGCCGCGCGGACCATCGTCGAGCGGCGCGTGAACGCCCTGGGCCTCACCGAGCCGCTGGTGCAGCAGCAGGGCGCGTGCCGCATCGTCGTCGAACTCCCCGGCGCGACGGACCCCGAGCAGGCGATTGACACGCTCAAGCAAACCGGCCTGCTGGAGTTCGTCCCCCTCGGCGCGCAATTCCTGGACGAGGGGACGGAGATCGCCACCGACTGCGCCGACCCGTCGAAAGTGGACTGCGGCGCGCAGGACGGCGCTCCCCGGCCAACGCCTACCCCCGCCGCTTCGGGGACGGTGACCGACACTGCCGCGACCCCTGACTTGCCCCAATACCACACGCTCATGACCGGCGCCGCCCTGCGCGACGCCACCGTGACTACGCAAAACGGCCAGGTCGTCGTCGCCTTCACGCTGACCGACGAAGGCGCCCGGATCTTCGGCGACTTCACCAGCGCGCACGTCGGCGAGGCCCTGGCGATTGTCCTCGACAAGCGAGTGATCTCCGCCCCGCGCATCAACTCGCCCATTACCGGCGGCAGCGGCATCATCGAGGGGCGGTTCAACGTGGAGACGGCCAACCAGTTGGCGATTCAACTGCGCTACGGCGCCCTGCCTGTGCCGCTGCGCGTCGCGCAGTCGCGTGAAATCGGCCCCACCCTCGGCCAGGACTCCGTCCGCAAAAGCGCCATCGCCGGGATCATCGGCATGACGGCGGTCGTGCTCTTCATGCTCCTGTACTACCGCCTGCCTGGCGCAATTGCCAGCCTGGCCCTGTTTATTTACGCGGTGATCACCTTCGCCCTCTTCAAGCTCATCCCGGTGACGCTGACCCTGCCCGGCATCGCCGGCTTTGTGCTCTCGGTGGGTGTGGCCGTGGACGCCAACATCCTGATCTTCGAGCGCCTGAAAGAAGAACTGCGCGGCGGGAAGAACCTGATCAGCGCCGTGGACGTGGGCTTCAACCGCGCCTGGCCGTCCATCCGCGACTCGAACATCTCGACGCTGATCACCTGCGCCATCCTGTTCGCGTTCGGCAACACGTTTGGAGCCAGCATCGTCAAGGGCTTTGCCATCACACTCGCGCTGGGCGTGTTTGTCAGCCTGTTCACCGCCATCCTGGTCACCCGCACCATCCTGCACCTCTTCCTCGACCGGATTGACTTTTCCGAAAGACACTCGTGGTTCGGAATCTAGGAGCAGTTATGTTTGACATCGTTCGCCGCCGTTACTGGTACTTCGGCCTCTCCCTGCTGGTGATCGTGCCAGGCCTCGTCGTCCTGGGGATGAACTGGGCGGAGAACCCCGCGCAGGGACCGCTGCCGCTGGCGATTGACTTCACCGGCGGCACGCTGCTGGAACTCCAGTTCTCCGAGGCGGCCCAGCCGCTGCAGCCGGCCGACGTCCGCGCCGTGTACGAGGAACACGGTTTCCCTGACAGCACCGTGCAGACCTCCGGCGCCGACATCGCCATCATCCGCAGCAAGGCCCTGGACGAAACGCAGCAGCCGGCGATCATCGCGGCGCTGGAGAAAACCTATGGCCCGCACACCCTGCTGAACGCGGCCACCGTCGGCCCGAGCGTCGGCGCGGAAGTGGCGCGCAGCGCCGCGCTGGCCGTGGGCATGGCGGCGGTCGGCATCCTCCTCTACATCTGGCTGGCCTTCCGGCGGCTGGAGCACGCCTGGCGCTACGGCGTGTGCGCCATCATCGCCATGCTGCACGACGTGCTGGTCGTCGTCGGCGCGGCGGCTATCTTTGGCCGCCTCTTCGGCTGGCAGGTGGACGCGCTCTTCCTGACCGCGCTGCTCACCGTCGCCTCCTTCTCGGTGCACGACACCATCGTCGTCTTCGACCGCATCCGCGAGAACCTGGTCATCCACCGCCGGCTGGATTACGAAGCCGTGGTCAACCACAGCATCGTCCAGACGCTCGACCGCTCGATCAACACCCAGTTCACGGTGATGCTGACCCTGCTGGCGCTGGCGCTCTTCGGCGGCGTGACCATCCGCCATTTCGTCGTCACCCTGCTCATCGGCGTCTTCTCCGGGACGTACTCCTCGATCTTCAACGCCGCGCCGCTGCTGGTCGTGTGGGAAAACCGCGAGTGGGCCAACCTCTTCCGGCGCAACCGGCCGGCGGAGGCCTAAGTAAGTATCCAAAACTTCTTACTACTTTTCTCATGCTCGCGGCGGATTCCCTGGCACTGCCCGCCAGGGCAAGTGTGCAATCCGCCGCCTGGCCGCCGGACGCTTCGCGCAAATCCGGCGG
>DAOTXG010000263.1:0-3214 GCA_034435515.1 Anaerolineales bacterium | reverse complement strand
GTGCTTGAGCGGGCGCGGCACGGCGACCCCGGCGGCGTGCAGCCGCTCCAGCGTGTAGAACTCGTAAGCCAGCCACGAGGTGTGTTCCAGCTCGCGGCCAAAGCGGCTGTGCAGTTCCAGCGCGCGCGCCTCGCGCCGCTTGATGTTGGCGGGCTTGCCGTCCGCGCCCAACAGCACCCGCCCCTGCCGGTACTGCGTGTCGTTGCGGAGGCTGCGGAACAGGCGCGGGCGATAAACCTTCGCCGCGATGAGCTTCAGGCCGGTGGCGGGACGCGCGGCGCAGCAATACACGTTGGCTTCCTTGCCGCCCTTCACCTTGCGGAGAATGCTGGCGAGGACGCCGGAATCGCGGAACGGCCCCAGGTTTTCTTCGAGCCAGGCCCGCTCGGCGCTGGTCACGCTGAGAGACGGGGCGAAAAACTGCTGCCCGTCGTCGCGCAGTTTGGGGCGCTCCTCCAGCAACGCGCGGATCTCCCACCTGGTCTTTTTCTTTTTGTGGTTCTCCTTCATCCGCCGGGGCCGCTGCCCGGTGAGGAGGGCTTCGAACTGTTCGTAGTCGTCCAGGTCGTCGCCCGGAGACTCGGGTTCTTCTATCTCGGCGTCCAGATCGGCGTCGTCGAGAAAAGCCTCGAGGGTTTTGCGTTGCATCTTAATCTTCTCGCATTCTGAGATAGCTCTGGTAGCGGCGGGGCGCGATGCGCCCGGCTTCGACGGCGGCCTTGACCGCGCAGCCCGGCTCGTGCGAGTGTGTGCAGTCCACGCCAAACTTGCACCCGCCGAGGTAAGGCCGCATCTCCACGAAGCCATAGGCCAGGTCGTCTTCGTCGAGCGCCCACAGCCCAAACTCGCGCATCCCCGGCGTGTCCACCACGCGCCCGCCGTCGCCCAGCTCGAACATTTCGAGGTGGCTCGTCGCGTGCTTGCCCTTGGTGGTGAGTTGGCTCACTTCGCGCACGCGCAGGCCGAGGCCCGGCTGGAGCGCATTGAGCAGCGAGGTCTTGCCCACGCCGGACTTGCCGACGAAGACGGAGACGCGCCCGGCGAGCGCGGCCTTGAACTCGTCGAGGCCCGCGCCGGCCGCCGCGCTGGTGCGCGCCACCGCGTAGCCGAGGCGCGCATAGTCTTGCATCTCCTCGTCAAACGCCGCCTTGCTCACCAGGTCAATCTTGGCGAGACAGATGAGCGTCGGTATCCCGGCCAACTCTGCCGTCGCCAGATAGCGGTCGAGCAGTTCCCACTTGGGCGCGGGGTTGGCGGCGGCGAACACGGCCACGATCTGGTCTACGTTGGACACGATGACCTGCATCAGCGGCTTGGCCCCGGCCGCCCGCCGCGCCAGCTGGTTTCGGCGCGGCAGGACTTGGGTGATCACGCCCGAGCCGTCCCCCGCCTCGGCGAAGCGGACGAGGTCGCCCACGGCCACCGGGTCAATTTCCTTGATATCTTTCACCGCCTGCACCCGGTGACGAAGCGAGGTCGGCGCGGCAGTGGGGTAGATGAGCACCTTGCGCAGGCGGCTGGAGATGGAGCAGATGAGCGTGTATCCATCAGCGCGCACGAAGTAATTGCCTTGTGATTTCTTGAAAACGAGGCCTGAACGATGGGCCTCCATCGGATTCACGTTGTCAAAACTGGAAGACATTGGTGTTCCTTCTTCTTGTGAGAAAAAACAAACCGGCCACGGAACAGCAGACCTCCGTGGCCGGTAATCCCCAGACCTTTAGGGTCTTCGAGACCCTAAAGGTCTGAAGCCGTAAATCCAAAGAATCGGGTTAAACAAAAAGGCCACGGTCGCTTGAGCGAGCCGTGGCCGCGAAAATCCTAGGCGAAAAAGCGTTCAGGAATCAGGCGTGAGGCGCGCGCAAGCAAGGCTGCGCCGAACCGTTGGCAAGAACGGCGCGGGACAGGACGTGTTTGAACATAGCAGCTTGCATGGCGCGCCTCCTTTCTTGAGAGATGATTCTTAGACGCTTGCTTACACCGGGGATGATTATGGCATAAGTTGGGGGGAAATGTCAATACTTCCCCCTTACTCTCATCCGTTATTTAGCCTTCACCTTAATCTGCTTCGGCCTGGACGCCTCGGCCTTCGGGATGCGCAGGGTCAGGAGGCCGTTCTCCAGCGCGGCCTCCGCCTTCGCGCCGTCCAGCTCCACGGGGAAGCTCAGCGAGCGGGCAAACTTGCCGTAGCGGCGCTCGCGCAGCAGGTAGCCGTCCTGCTCGTCCTTCTGCTCGCTCTTGATCTCGCCGCGAATGGTCACGCCCTCGCCGAGCACCTCCACGCTCAAGTCCTCGGGCTTCAGGCCGGGCGCGGCGGCGGTGATCACGTACTCGTCGTCGCTGGCGCGGACATCCACCGGCAGGGCGTAGGTGTAGTCGTCCGGCTGGAATGGGTCGCCGCTTCGCGCGAATGACTCTTCGAACAGGCGGTTCATCGCTTCGGCCAGGCGCAGGGGACGATAGGTAGTCAGGGTCAACATGGTTTACCTCCTAAAGGTGTTGTTGGTTGCGGTCTGTTTTCTTCACGACTATGCCTGCATCATACTCATCCTGCGTAAGAGAAGCGATAACAGCGCGTTGGAGTTTTATAAGACCTCGCCTGGCGCCGTTAATCTGGCTCTGATTCTTCGCCAATGTAAATCTAACGCACCTTTGATTTGTAGTCGCCAGTTATTGGGTTTACAATCCCGCCACTTTTCATTTTAGGGAGACCACTTTCATGCGTATCCTAAACCAACCATGGGACGGGCGCGGACAGCGAGTGGGCGATTATTTGATTGAACTGCTCTTGCAAACCGGACAACCTTTTGATGCTTTCCGCATCTGTGTAGCCTACGTCAAAGCCAGTGGGATGCTCAGGCTGGCGCCGGCCCTGCAAGTTTTTCGAGAGCGGGGCGGACAAGTTGAGATGGTCATCGGCATAGACGAGAGCATCACAAGCCGTCAGGGGCTAGAGATGGTTCTGCGCTATGCGTCTCGAGCCTATATCTTCAACAACCCGGCGACGAGCTTCCATCCCAAATTATATTTGTTCGATAAGCCGGCAGTCCGAGCCGCGGCCTTTATCGGCTCAAGCAACCTTACGGCTGGTGGTCTGTTCACCAACTACGAGATTAATGCAGGTCTTGAACTGGACCTCAGCGTTTTGGCCGACCGGGAGGTTTATCAGCAATTGCAGGCTATCTTCCTGAAACTGACTAATCCGGCTACTGGC
>DAOTXG010000262.1:0-9132 GCA_034435515.1 Anaerolineales bacterium | reverse complement strand
GATGTTCCTGTACCGCCCGGACATGAACGCCAACCTGACCGAGTTGATCATCGCCAAGAACCGCAATGGCCCGACCGGAGACGCAACCTTGAACTGGAACGGTCCCACCACACAGTTCCGCAATGCCGCCATCGTGACGGATTGCGACTTGATTTACGGCGGTGAACCATTCTGAAACAACACCCAAAAGCGGGTATAGAATCGTAAGTAGGAGAATGTAATGCTAATGCAAACCAAAACGCGGGACATCTTCGAGACAATCTCCATACTGCGGGGCAAGGTAGAGGCGCGCATCCATGCCCGCTCCGCCGTCGAACGCTGCACACGCGACCAGCAGGTGACGATCCTGAAGCCCATGCGCGAGGCGTATGGCGACGACCGCGGCCTGCGTATCAGCGTGTTAGCCCTCATCTTCCCCATCGGGTTAGTCGACGCCGGGGTGATGAACAACGGGATGCTGTTCTTCGAGTGGGGCGAGGTCAAAAGCACCACACATCTCACCAAGTTGCAAGCCAGTGTCCTCATCGAGTTTTTCTACGGGCGGGACACTGAAATTGCCGAGGGAACGCAACTGACGGACGAGGCCGCACTGTTCCTGCTGGAATGTGGCCGCCACTTCGAGCGGCTGCCAGCATGACGATGACCGCCGCCCGTATCGCGCTGAAGGCGCGCCTGCTTATCGAGCGCCGCCAGCCGCAACACCTGAAGACCATGTGCGAACTGTGCGAGGCCGCTCCCGCTACCGACCTGCACGAGGTCATCATCACTCGCGGCGCAGTGCGCGGCCATGCGCGGCTAGTGACCGCCATAACTGAGATGGAGGAGAACGTCGCCCTGCTTTGCCACAAATGCCACATGGAAGATGCCAACGCAGGTTGGGCGAAGGCGCTGCTCACGGTTGGCCTGATACTGCGCTACGGGTCAACCCGTGTCATCTCGCAGATAAACAAGTTGGGGCTGAAGAACCCGAGACCCTACGTCAACCACGTTCAAGCGTGGGCCAAGAGGGATGTTGCGAAAGGGACAAAACCAACATGAGTTACACCGCTGTATCCAGCAAGACGGTCAAGGCGAGAAACAAGAAGGTTGTGCTTTGGGGCGCGCACGGGACGCGAAAGACCGAGGCGATTCTACGCCACTTCCCCAACGTCCTGCTTATTGACATTGAGGGGAACGCTGACCAATGCGTAGATATGCCAGAAATCCCGGAGTTCCTGCTCATCAAGACAAAGGACGTAGACGTGATCCGGGAAATCTTGGCAGACGTTCGCAGTGGAAAGTTGAAGATGCCGAACGGTAGCCCCATTCAGACCGTTGCCATTGACGGCTATACCGTCCTGTGGATGGTCCGCCAGGAGGTCGCGGCGAATCTGGCCGAGGCCCGCGTGGCGAAGTGGAACAACCCCTCGCCGGAAACCGCCGACATCTCCATGCGGGAATGGAACATCGCCAAGCGGCCCATGAAGGAATTTGCCACCGACCTCGCCAACTGCCCCGTGCCGTTCCTCGTCATCACGGCGCGCGAGAAAGACCTGATGGTGAAAAGACCGGGTTCAAAGCGCGACGATGATCTTGTCAAGGCCGGTTTCACGATGGATGCCATGAAGGGCTTGGAGTACGAGGCTAACCTCGTCCTCCGCATGGCTTACGAGGAACCCGAGCCGGGCAGGCGCGGCGATTGGTACTGCGAGGTTGCGAAGGTGCAGGGGTCTCTCTCCAAGACCATGCCGATTGGCAAACGGTTCAAGACGTTCCCCATCGTGGAGATCATCGAGCACGCCAAGACGCTGACCGGCGAGGCCGGGAACGCGGAGAGCGAGATTGAGCTTGCCAAAGCCCAGGCGGCACGCGAAGAGGCCAGGAAGAAGGGCGAGGAAGAGGCCGCCGCTAAGGCCAGATTCCTCGCGGAGGCCAAGGCAATTGGCTACTCCGGGCGCGCGGCTATCATGGCCGTCTTGGAACCGGCCGGGATGTGGCCCTACGAGAAGATTGCCGGGCATGACGCCGATGCTCTGAAACTTCTCGAAATGGCGAAGATTGCCGAAGACAAAAAGGCGCGGGCGGGCGAGGGCGGGCCCGAACCTGCAGCCTAACCCCCTTTTGGGCAGAGAGGGCTTCCTCCTTAGCCCTCTCTGCCTCCCCTCCGGGAGGCAAAATGCCAAACGACAACGTACACCTTAGCCGCGAGGAAAACGAACTGGTGGAGGCCGCAATTGCCTGGATGCTACAGTGCACCTCGCCGCCGGCCGTGAACGGCCCCGCGCCCTCGTCCGAGGCCGCAGAGACGGTGCAGGCCGAACTACAGCCCTATGTGCGCGAACTGTTCACCGAACTTGCCAACCGGGTTTCCGGGCTGGCCCAGCAGATGAGCGAACCGAGGCGCATCGTCATAAACGGGCTGGTGGATTTTCTGTTCACCAAAGACCTGTACGACCTGCAAAACCCGGAGGACATTGGCCTCATGTGTACGAACGGGTTGCTACTTGGATACCTGCTGCACGCGCTCGAGGCGGAGGGTGTGTTGAGAATACCGGGGGAGTAAGCGTGAATTGGTACACCGGGCTGCGCGTCAAATGCGACGAGTGCGGGTTAGAGGCAACGTTTGAAAATCCGCACGGCCATACGCCTCACGTCCTGGAAGAAAAGGCAGTTGCGGCCGGCTGGTATGTCCATCAGTACGCCAACGGCAAAGACCTTTGCCCGAAGCATCACACCCTGCTGGCCGCCAAGTTCGGTCTCAAAAGCCTGTTTGACAGGCCACATCCGATAGGCATCCTGCTGGACAGGACGCGGGACAAAAACGGAAGGGAAGCAGAAAAGGAGCAGGCGTCCGCTTAGCACGGAGGCGAAATAAAATGACCAAGCAGGAGTCACCCAAGCAACTCGCCGAGATGCTTGTCAAGCGTGAAGACACCGGGCTAACCACCAATGACGTTAGCGCAATGTCGGACGACGCCCTGTACATTCTCCTAATGCTTGGGGCTGCGTAACACCCCGTATCTTCGCTGAAGACATCCAACACACTCTCCTTACAATTTGAAGGGGCGTCAAATGAGCATCGTGAAAAACCCTTGTGTGGGGCGGAGAAGGTACAGTATCATGCCTAGAACAAAAGTGCTACTCTCCAAACCGACCCCGCTGGAGACACACCTTGACCAGAAAACCAACATCTCATCAAAACACGGGATACTCACAACACAAAACCAAGAAACGAATATGCCCAGGATGTAAAGAGGAGAAAGAATACCCGCTAAGAAACGCAACCTGTTCCCCCCGATGCGCGCAAGCCCTCCGCCGCGAGAAAAATGACGCCCAGACTGTAATCCGCCCCAGCGGGGAGACGCACGAAATCTCCGAGAACAGTTGGACAATCTCATTACCGCAGACCCGCATCTGCACGCTTGACCAACTCATCGCTCATTTCGAAGTGGACCGCGACGTATGGGAGGTAGAACGATTCGTGGTCAATAAGTGGGAAGTCGGGCGCAAGAACAAAAGGGTGTCCCTCAGCATAGACGGCGGCATCATGGACGGCCAAGTGGAGGATACGGGCGGGTTCGCCGTCGAACCGCTGTATCAGGTGAAGGCATGGCTGCGGCGCAAGGTTCTACAGATCGGCGTGCGTGAAGAGCTGGCGGCGATGAAGGAGAGCGCCAAGAAGTTCGCGTTGCCAGCCCGGCGCATCAAGCCCAAGCCCAGGAACGCACGCTCGGGCAATATGCTCGAATTGAGCATACCCGATTTACACCTCGGCAAATTGGCCTGGAGCAAGGAGACCGGAGGATGGGGGGATTACGATGTGCGTATCGCCGAGAAGGTTTTCGACGCTGCCCTCGACGCACTCATCGCCCGCACTGCATCCTATCAACCCGATGAAATCTGCCTCATCATCGGCAATGACCTGTTGCACACCGACAACGTCCAGGGAACGACTACGGCGGGAACGCCGGTCGCCAGCGATAGCCGCTACCACAAGACTTTCCGCATCGCCCGCGAGATGAAGACGCGTGCGATTGAATGCCTGCGGATGGTCGCGCCCGTCCGGGTCATCGTGGTCCCAGGCAACCACGACCAACTCACCGCCTGGCATCTTGGCGACTCGTTAGAGTGCTACTTTCACAAGTACGGCGACGTAAAGATTGACAACACCCCAACCCTGCGAAAGTATTACCAATGGGGCAGGGTGATGTTGATGTGGTCACACGCCGCGAAGAAAGTCAACCTCTCGGATTACCCGTTGCTGATGGCAACCGAGCGCGCTGAAATGTTCGGCTCGACAACTTTCCACGAGGTTCATACGGGCGACTTGCACCAAGTCAGACTCGAGGAGAAACACGGCATCCGGGTTCGCATCCTGCCCTCGCTCAGCGCGCCCGACAACTGGCACTCCGAAAAAGGGTTCGTGGGGAATATCCGATCCGCCGAGGCCTACGTCTGGAACGTTGACGAGGGCTTGGTGGGAACTGCGGTCTACTCTGTGCCCGACCAAATGCCAAGAATCTAAAGGAGGCCAAGATGTTAGAGGCGCTCGACGCACTCGTGACGCTAACCATTGTCATCGCCAGCACCAACGTGGTGTATCTGGCATTCATGTTTGCGTACACAATCACCAAACATGAACAGCGTGGCCGTTCAGCGAAGGACAATGGCGAAGAATAGCACAACCATGAACTTTCTTGCCCTGATCAACCATGCCCGCGCCCTATCCGGCCTGAGTTACGGCGCCCTGGCCGAACGCATGACCATCGGCAGCCGAGGCGTCAGTAAGGGGCACCTCTCCCGCATTTTCAAGGGACAGGACAAGCCATCACGCAATACTCTCATGCGGATTGCTATTGCTCTAAGCCTGTCTGTCCAGCAGACCCACGAACTTTTGGTATCTGCCGGGCACGTCGGCCTTGTGGACGATCACGGAAGTCAATCCCGTCAAGAGGGTCGGGCCGCCTATCCTCCATTGAACCAGGACCAGACAACTGCTTTGCCAGATGTACGTATTCCCGCGTCATAGCCAAGTCCTCGTGGCCCAGCAGCATCTGTAGGTCAAACTCACTACCGCCCTTCAGTAGAAAACGGGTGGCAAAGGTGTGCCGCAGCAGATGGGTGTGCAGTCGGGCAATCCCCGACTTCTTGCGCGCGTTGCGGATGATATTCTGAAGTCCGCTCTCCGTCATCGGCTCGCCATCCAAACCCAGGAAGACGACCGCCTTGCCATTCTGCGGTCGGAACATATGAATATAGCGTGACAGAGCACGGTGGGCGCGCGCGCCGAACACCACCACGCGCTCTTTATCTCCCTTCCCGACCACAATTGCCCGACGGTGATCCATGTCCAGCTTTTCCATCTTCAGGGTGATGACCTCGCCGAGCCGACACCCCGTCGCAAGCATAAACGCCAACAATGCCTGCCAGCGGGCGCCATGCGCCGTGTCCGGGTTGTACAGGTCATAGAGCTGGACAATCTCGGCATCCGTCAAAACCTGGATGACGCCGCGTTTGGGCTTCTTCATACGCGGCATCTCGCCGATGGGGTTGTCATACCCGTTCTTTGCCAGCCAGTTCCCAAATGACTTCAGAGCACGATAGTGCTTGTGGATCGTGAACTTCGACGGCGGCCGCTGCTGAACGACGCGATACGGGTGATTGCTATACACCTCACCCTGCTCCTGCAACGACATTACAAAGTCCTTCACCCGCCCGGGCGTGACCATGGTCAAGGTCAGTTCGATGTCGTTTGGCTCTTGCTCGGCGACGAACGCTCGCAAGCGGCGAAGCGTTTGCAGGTAAGCCTTGATCGTATTGGTGCTCGACCCCTTGATTTGCAGGTCACTCTCGTACTCGCGCAGAATGACATCAAGAGGAAAGCCGCTCAGCCTCTTTCGGGTATACCTAGTCATCGTTTCTCTCTGTTCCTCGATTTCTGGTACTCAAAGAGTCCCCTTCGTATGAAGGGGACATGGAAGCCCCTTCGCACAAGTATCTATCATGCGAAGGGGCTTCGCATAAAGTAGGGGCCCCTGGTAACAAATTGGGGTGTCCCCTTGTCACAGTGGCGAGGAATGGATTTGAACCATCAACCAAGGGCTTATGAGTCCCCTGCTCTGCCATTGAGCTACCTCGCCGCTTGCATCCCCCGCGAAGCGCATTATACCGGGATGGGTGCAGGCGTCAATAGTCACAGCCGCAGGGTGTGCACGCAGAGGTTGTCAACGGTAGGGACGTTCCGGTGGAACGTCTCCAGGAGACGCCCCACCGGGGCGTCTCTACAGCACGACGGCCTGACATGTTTTGCGTGTACACTCGCCAGCTGCGCAGTGCGTCGCTCGTCGTGAAGCACGCCAGTGCTTCACCCGTTCTCGCACTACTCGCGTGGCGCACTACCAACACTCGCGCTACTCGCGTAGCGCACTACCAACGCTTGCTCGTCGTGACGCACGCCAGTGCGTCAGCCCGCCAGCCGCGCGGCGGTTTCGCGGAGCAGGCCGGTCAGCGGATGGTCGGGGAACCGCAGGGCGAACAGTCCCGCGCTGGCCAGCGCCATCCATTCGTCGGAGTGCGGCAGCACGGCGGCCACTTCGCAGTCGTAGGCTTTCTCCACCCGCGCCCGCACCTCGGCGGCCTGGTAGAGCGCCGGGACTTTGTTGACGATCAGCCGCAGGCGCGGCACGTTGAGTTTCCGCGCCACGTCCACCGCCACCCCCGTGCCTTGAAAATCCTGGTGGTCCGGGCGCAGGACAATTGCCAACGTATCGGAGACGGCGAAGATCAAGAGCGTGACCTGGCTCAACCCGGCGTGTGTGTCAATCAGCAGCACGTCCAGCGCGAGCGCTTGAATCAGCGTCTTGAAACCGGCGTCGAGCCGGTTGACGTCGTAATCCTCGCGCAGCACGCGCGCGACCTCGCCCGGGTCGGGGCTGGCCGGGACGAAGAACAGCCGCCCGCCCAACGTCTCGTGCGCCGCCTCGACGATCCCACAGCGGCCCGCTAAATAATCGTTGAGCGCGGGCTGCCCGCCGCCGCCGCCCACCCCAAAAAGAAAATGAAGGGCCGGCGAATGCAGGTCGGCATCCACGACGCCGACGCGCCGCCCCTCCGCCGCCAGCACCGCGGCCAGGTTAGCCAGCAGGCTCGACTTGCCCGTGCCTTGCAGGAAAGAATGAAAAGCGATGATCTGGGCCATACCTGGAACGCGTTTCCCTTCGCTTTACGGAATACGCTCAAGTTGCACGTATTGCGTATTGCGTATTCCGTAAGTACAATCGGAAAAGCTATAACGCGACTCACTGCCGCGGCTCGAGGGGCCGCGTCCCTCCGCGCACGCTCAGGCGCATCTCGCGCGCCTTCTCCTGCAAGCGCCGGAAGTAATCCGTCTCGGTAATCTCCGCCACCTGCCGCGAGCGCCTGCCCTCGTCAATCTCGATCCGCAGTTCCTCGATCTGCCGCCGCAGGCGCTGCTCACGGATGTAGGCCTGCAAGGCGACCGTCGCCAGCGAGGCCAGCGACTCGACGACCGGATGCAGCGCCGGGGCAAACGGGATCACGCCGCCCGCGCGCGGATCCAGCGCGTTGATCAACTGCAAGACCCCGATCACCTGCTGGCGGCTGTCTTTCAGCGGGACGGTCAAAAACGAGGTCGAGTGATAGCCGGTGTTGCGGTCAAACGCCTGGGTGCCGGAGAAGTCGAAGCCCTCGGCGCGATAGGCGTCGGGGATGTTGACGGTCTCGCCGCTGAGGGCAGCGTGAGTGGCGACGTTGTGATGATTGGGCCGCCCGGTGAGCGCGTCATTCAGCGGCAGCGGCGCGAAAGGAATTTCCGCGCCGCTCGTCCCACCCAGCGCCAGGTTCAGCGACCGATTGCGCAGGATGACGAATTGCAGCCGGTCGTCGTCGGCGCGCCAGTAGAGCGTCCCGGCGTCGGCGTTGCACAGCGTCTGGGCCTGCGCCAGGATTTTCTCCAGCATCTGGTTGAAATCGGTCTCGGCCGAGAGCGTGACGCCGAGCGGGATGACGATCTGCAGCAGTTCCTCCACCCGCTTCTGCTCGGCTTCGAGGCGGCTCAGTGCTGCCCGCGCCGCCGCGCGCCAGCGCTTCAGTTCCAGCATCAGACCGAGGCGCGCGCGCAAAAGCGCCGGATCGGGCGCACCGACGATGTAATCGGCCGCGCCCAGGTCGAGGGCGCGCGCCGCGCGCCCGGCCTCGTCCAACGCCGAAACCGCGAGGACAGGCGTCAGTTCCCACCGCTCCTGCTCACGCAGATAAGCCAGCACGCGCTCGAGGCCATTGGGGAGGTGGACGTCAACCAGGACGCAATCGAAGAACTCATTCTGCAGCCGATCGAGGGACTGTTCGACATCGGCGGCGGCCGAGGTCGTGTAATCCACCGCCTTCAGCGCGCGCACAAGCGTCTCTCGATAAGCCTCATTTCCAGAGACGACGAGGACATGACCGGGAAAGTTTGAAGAGGAGGCAGGCATACGCGGCATGGTCTCCCCTCTCCCAGCGGGAGAGGGGGGCAGGAGTGAGGGAGAACAGTGGGCTACGCCGGGGCGGGCGGCGGCCGCAGCTGGCGCGTGCGGGCCAGCCGCAGGCGGTAGACGGTCTCCCCGTCCGTCTCGCGGACCTCGGACTTGAGATAGCCTCTCTGCACCAAGCCGTCGCCAAGCTGGCGCGCCTGGTCGGGCGTCAGGCCGAATTCGGAGGCGAACTCGACCACAGTCAGCGCGCTCTTGCGGACCAGCCGATTGAAGATCGGACGCAGCCCCTCCGGCAGCGTCATGATGTCGGAGGCGACGATGCCGTCTATGGGCGGACAACCTTCCATTTCTTGCCGCAACGAATCGAATTTCTCCATATCACCGCTCAGGCGGGTGAGAGAACGCAGATGACGCTGATCGCTGGTTTTTACGCAATACGTAATACGCAATACGCATCCTACGCCATCAACTTCGCCGCGATCTGCTTGTACAGCCCCGACACCGGATGATCCGGGTAGCGTAGCACGAAGATGCCCGCGCTCGCCAGCGTCATCATCTCGTCCGAGTGCGGGATCACGGCGGCCACCTCGCAGTTGTAAGTCTTTTCCACGCGCGCCTTGACCTCCGCCGCGTCGAAGACCGTCGGCACCTTGTTGACGAT
>DAOTXG010000261.1:0-5160 GCA_034435515.1 Anaerolineales bacterium | reverse complement strand
GCGGCCATCCGCCATCGGCCATCCGCCCCCCGCCCCAATCGCGGTATAATGTCCCTCGTTCTGCGACTGCATACTATTTTGGGAGAAGAGGCATGAGTCTGGAAGGCAAAGCCGCAGTTGTCACCAGGGCCTCGCGCGGGATCGGGCGGGCCATTGCGATTGAACTGGCCAAACGGGGCGCGAAGGTCGTCGTCAATTACGCCAAAGACGCCGACGGCGCGAACGCCTGTGTCGAGACGATCAAAGCCGCCGGAGGCGAGGCCCGGGCCGCGCAGGCCGACGTGGCCGACTTCAAAGCCGCCGAGGGGCTGATCAAAGCCGCCGTCGAGGCCTACGGCGGGTTGGACATTCTCGTGAACAACGCCGGGACGACGCGGGACATGATCATTATGATGATGCCCGAGGCCGACTGGGATATCGTGATCCAGACCAACTTGAAGAGCGCGTTTAACTGCTCGAAGACCGCAGTGAAGACGATGATGCGCAAGCGCTACGGGCGGATCATTAACATCACCTCGGTTTCAGGCATCGCGGGCAACGCCGGGCAGACCAATTACTCGGCCAGCAAGGCCGGGTTGATCGGGTTCACCAAAGCCCTGGCCCGCGAGGTCGCCCCGCGCAACATCACCGTGAACGCGGTTGCGCCGGGGTTCGTCCCCACCGCGCTGACGCACGACCTGCCCGCCGAATTCAAAGACGCCTCGCTGAAATCCATCCCCCTGGGCCGCTGGGGTACGGCGGAGGAAGTGGCGTACGCGGTCGCCTTCCTCGCCTCCGACGAAGCGGCCTACATCACCGGCCAGGTGCTGAGCGTGGACGGCGGGATGGTGATGGGGTGACGTATTGCGTATTGCGCCGTAGTGCATGTGAGATACGCAATACGAAATACGCACTACGTTCATCGGCAAGGATGCACAATATGACCGAAGAAGTCCCTCGTCACGGAAAGACCACCATCGCCCCGGACGTGTTGCTGACCATTGCCAAACTCTCTGCGCTGGGCGTGCCGGGGGTGGCGCACATGAGCCCGGTGCCGGGCGGCGTCAACCGCCTGTTCCGACGCGGCGTGGGCGACGGGGTGCGGATTGAAGTCAAAGACCAGTCCGTCGCCGTTGACCTGTACCTGGTGGTCAGGCACGACGTGAACGTGCAGGAGACCAGCCGGGCGGTGCAGGCCGAGGCCGCCCGCGCCATCCACGAAATGGTTGGCATGGACGTGCTGGCAGTGAACGTCTATATCGAGGATGTGGAGTATCCCGCAGCGAGTGGCAGCGGATAGCCGATGGCAAATAGCAGATGGCGGATGGCTGATAGCAGATAGTCTTTGCCATCAGCCATGTGCCACGCACAGCGGCCATCAGTCATTGAAGAGGTAACAAGGCGATGCGACAGGTCATTGTTTATCCAGGCGAAGATGGTGGCTGGGTTGCGGAGTGTCCGAGTCTGCCAGGCTGCATCAGCGAGGGACAAACCCGAGAAGAAGCCGTCGAAAATATCAAAGAGGCGATCCGCGTGTACATTGCCGCCCTGGAAGAAGACGGACTGGCGATTCCCGAGGAGCGTTTTGAGGCATTCCTGATAGCCGTATGAGCAAGCTGCCGCGATAAGCGATACGCTATCAGCCAATGAAAGCCCGACGCAAGGCGCGCGCGGTCGCCTTACAAGCCCTTTACGAAATTGATTGCACCTCGCACCCGGTCGAGGAAGTGATTGAGCAGCGGCTGGTCGAACAGCCCCTGGGCGCGGAACTGGACGAGTTCGCGCGCCGCCTGGTCGCCGGCGTGCTGGCCTGCGCGGGCGCCCTCGACCAGATGATCCAGACCCACGCGCCCGAGTGGCCGCTCGACCAGATGGCGATCATCGACCGGAACATCCTCCGCCTCGCCATCTGGGAATTCGCCGTGGACCGCCAGACCCCGATGAAAGTTGCCATTAACGAGGCCGTCGAGCTGGCAAAACTCTACGGCGCCGACAGCGCCCCGCGCTTCGTCAACGGCGTGCTCGGCGCACTCGCCGCGCGCGAGAACGAAGTCACACAGGCGCTGGCCCGTGCAGCCCGGACCAAACCTGCCTGACCACCCAACTACCTAACCATCCGACCACCCAACCACCTAACCACCCAACCACCCAACCACCTAACCGTTTCGCGCAACCACCCAACCACCCAACCACCTAACCACCCAACCACACCATGGAATTCCTCGGCATCGGCCCTCTCGAACTGCTCTTCATCCTGCTCATCGTCGTCCTGGTTTTCAACCCGAAGGACCTCGCCGGAGGCGCGAAGACGATCGGCCGGACTCTCAATCGCCTCTATAAATCAGAGAACTACCGCATCCTGCAAAAGACCTCGCAGGAACTGCGCCACCTCCCCCAGCGCCTGGCGCGGGAAGCCAACCTGGAGGAACTGGAAGCGCAGATGCGGAAAGAGGCGCGGGAGGTGACGGCCGCGGTGAAGCCGGCGGCCGAGAATCCATATCAAGCCTGGACGCCGCCGGAGGCCGAGAAACGCATCGCGCCTGCGGAACGCTCCCCGAAACCGGCTGAGCCGCCCGACCAGGCCCCACCCGCCGCCCCCTGAAGGGGATCTTCGACATGAGACGTCTGCCTCGCGCGCTGGCCGCGCCGTTTCACTGGTTGAATCGGAAGTTCCCCTGGCTCTTCGCGCCGTTCCTGGCGCTACTGCGCCTCGTCACCCTGCCCTTTCGCTGGCTGTGGGGACGCTGGCGCGCGCTGGTCGCCTTCTTTACCGAAGTCCCTGAAGACGTCTCGCTCGCCGACACGCTCGGCGAGGCGCTCGAGAGCCGCGACACGCTCAAGGAGACGCTGGCCGGCATCGGCGAGCACCTCGACGTCCTCCGCCGCCACCTCTTCCGCACCCTCCTGGCCCTCGTCCTCGCCACCGGCCTGAGCCTCAACTTCGCCGACCGGCTCATGGCCCTGCTGGCCGCGCCGCTGGGCGACGAGGCGCAGACGCGCCTGTTAAGCCTGGCGCAGCGGCTTGGCGGCGATTTACAGGCCGTTCTGGCCGCGCCGCCGGGCGGCGAGCAGTTGGACGTGATCCGCCGCGCCGCGACGGAGGTCCTCAATCAGCTCCTGCTGCTCGGCGCAGACGGCATGACCCGGCTGCAGGTCATCGAGCCGACCGAGTCCATCGGCGTCTTCATGCGCGTTTCGCTGCTGGTGGGCATCGCGCTCGCCATGCCGTGGATCGCGCTCGAACTCTACCTGTTTATCGCGCCGGGGCTGATGCCGCGCAGCCGCCTGCTGCTGTTCCTGGCCCTGCCCGCCGCCAGCCTGCTGTTCCTCCTCGGCCTGCTCTTCACTTATCTGATCATGCTGCCGGCCGCCATCCCCTTCCTCTACACCTTTGCGGGCTTTCGCGCGGCCTGGCGGCCCTCGGCCTACTTCAACCTCGTCACCGGGCTGATGTTCTGGATCGGGGTGGCTTTCCAGATGCCGCTTCTCATCTACGCCCTCGCCGCTGCCGGATGGATCAGGGCCAGGCATCTCCTGGCCCAGTGGCGCCTGGCCGTCGTCGTCATCGCCATCGTCGCCGCCGCCGTCACTCCCACCGTGGATCCGGTGAATATGGCGTTGGTGATGATCCCCATGATCCTGCTCTACTTCTTCAGCATCGCGGGCGCGTGGGTGGCGCAGACCGGGCGGCGGCGCGAAATCGAGAAGCGGGCGGCGCAGATGAAGATGGAGACTGCGCCGTGAAACGACTGACCCCACAGGGGCGCTTCGTGGAGTCGTTACTACGAACACGCAAGGCGCGACGCTGGACGAGGTCCGCGAGAACCTGCGCGAGGCCGTAACGCTCATCCTGGAAGCCAATCGTGAGTTGGCGGAACGTGAAACCGCTGGACGCAACGTCATTAAGGAAGAGCTTGTCGTCTTCCTGTAAATCAGCAATCAGCAATCCAAAATCTACAATCCGCCTGGAGGCCTCAATGCCCGGCAAATACTTTGAAGACCTCGTCGTCGGCGCGCGCTACCAGCACTCGGTCGGGCGCACCGTGACCGAGATGGACAACACTCTCTTCTGCGCGCTGACGATGAACACCCAGCCCCTCCACCTCAACGCCGACTTCGCCGGGAAGACCCAGTTCGGCCAGCGCATCGTCAACGGCCTCTTCACGCTCGGCCTCGTCGTCGGCCTGAGCGTGTCCGACCTGACCGAGGGCACTATCGTCGCCAACCTCGGCTACGACAAAGTCGCGCACCCCAACCCCGTCTTTCACGGCGACACGCTGTACGCCGAGACCGAAGTCCTGGAGAAGAAAGAATCCTCGTCCAAACCCGATCGGGGCGTCGTGCGCGTGAAGCAAATTGGCCGCAAGCAGGATGGCGCGGTGGTGGTGGAATTGGAGAGGACAATCTTGTTTTTGAAAAGACCGCAGGGGAGTGGCGGGTGACGAATGACGGGTGAGAGGGAACAGAGGTTGAGAGAGTAACGAAATACGGAATACGCAATACGCAATACGGAGGAAACGCATGACCGTCCGCCGCGCCTTGTTATATATGCCGGGTGACTCGCGGCGCAAGATTGAAAAGGCAATCACGCTCGGCGTGGACAGCCTGTGCATGGACTTGGAAGACGGGGTGGCGCTGAGCCAGAAGGCAGCCGCGCGCGAAGTCATCGCCGACGCGCTGGCGACGCTGGATTTTGGCCGGAGCGAAGTGCTGGTGCGCATCAACCGCTTCGGGTCGGGGCTGGAGGCGGAGGACCTGACGATGACCATCCCCGGCCACCCGGATGCGTTCGTGCTGCCGAAAGTGGACAGCGCGCGGGAGATCCGCTGGCTCGACGGCCAGATCACGCAGGCCGAAGAATTGTGGAACTGGCACGCGGGCGGCATCGGCGTCATCGCCATCATCGAGACGGCCAGAGGCGTCGTCAACCTGAGAGAAATCTGCTCAGCGTCGCCGCGGTTACAGGCGTTGATCTTCGGCGCGGAGGACCTGGCGGGGGACATCGGCGCGGTGCGCACGCCCGAAGCGTGGGAGGTGTTCTACGCGCGCTCGGCTGTCGTGACGCACGCCGCCGCGTTCGGGTTGCAGGCGATTGACATGGTGTACCTGGACTACAAAAACGACGCCGGGTTGATCCGCGAGTGCCAGCAGGGCGCACAGATGGGTTATGCCGGCAAGCAG
>DAOTXG010000260.1:0-6280 GCA_034435515.1 Anaerolineales bacterium | reverse complement strand
GGCAAAGAGAGATTAGTAATTAGTAATTGGAGATTGGGACGCTGGCGAGGGATTTGGGATTTCGCCCTCGCGGGCGTATTCACCGGTCTGGCGGCTTATACTTATCTGGCTGCGCGGCTATTCCCTGTTCCCCTGGCTCTATTCTGGTTGGTATTGCTCACAGGCGCCGCACTCAACCGACCATGCACCATTCGCCCGACTAATGACTATTTACTATTTACTATTTACTTTCTCTTCGCCTGCCTCACTTTTGCTCCCTTAGGTTATTATTTCCTTCAACACCCTTCAGATTTCCTGAACCGCGCCAGCCAGGTCGCGCCGCGTCCCGGCGAAACCGCGCTCCTGCTCCAGGGCGTCCGCCGCGCCGCCGAGATGATCTTCATCAACGGCGAACCCTACGACCGCTTCAACCTCCCCGGTCTCCCCTTATTCGGCCCCCTCCTCGGCTTCTTTTTCGTCATCGGCCTGCTCATGACCATTCGCAATCTGTTCACTTCTTCACCCCGTCACCTTGTCACCTTGTCATCCCCCCCCATACTCCCATACACCCACACGCTTGTACGTGCAACAGAGCTCCTCTTAATCGTCTGGCTTCCCGCCATGCTCCTGCCGACCGCCCTCGCCGTGCACGACATCTTCCCCTCCAACGTGCGCGCCTTCGGCGTCATCCCGCTCCTGTTCGTCTTTCCGGCGCGCGGGCTGCTCGCCAGTTACCGCTGGGTCCAGTCCCGGTGGCCGGGGCCGCTGATTCCCCATCCTTATCCGGTCACCCTCCTCTGTCTGATTACGCTCGTCTTCGGCGCGTTCAATACGGCGCGGGACTACTTCGTCACGTGGGCCAACTTGCCCAACCAGCGCCTTAACAACGACGCCGACCTGACCGCCATCGCCAATTATCTCAACGCGCGCGCGGACAATCCGCGCAACCGGGACGCCGCTCTTTACGTCTCTGCTATTCACTACCGGCATCCCACGCTCGCCTATCTCGCGCGCGACTTCGACGCGATCCGTTGGCTTTATGGCGGCGCGTCGCTGGCCGTCCCCCGCGACCGAAATGCGCTCTACCTCCTCTCGCGCTCCACGCCCCTGCCGGCTGAATGGCTCGCGGGCTGGGAGGCGCATCTCGTCGCCTCCCCCTCCGGCCCCGACGGCGTCCCCGACTTCCGCGCCTACCGCTTCAACGCGGGCGAGCAACCCCCACTTCCGGAATTCGCGCCAGTCAATGAAAACTTCGGCAACTCAATTTTCCTGACAGGCTATCGCTTCCACCCTTCTTCAATCTCTAATTCTCCAATCTCCAATTCTCCAACCCCACTCCGCTTCGCTTCGGGGGCAATTGCTTCCAATCTCACCCTCGACCTCCGCTGGCGCGTCGAAAACCTCGTCGAGCAGCCTGACATGATTCCCTACGCCCGCCTCTACGACCTGTGGGGCAACCAGTGGTCACAGAGCGGCGGTTTTCACTACCCCTCTGAGCAATGGTCGCCGGGCGACACGCTCATCACCCGCGTGATCTTGCCCCTCCCTGCCGGGATGCCGCCCGGCGAGTACGTCGTCAAGGTCGGCCTGTACTCCGAAAGCACGCGCACCGGCCTGCTGCGCCTCAACGCCTCGGGCGCTTATGGAGGGGAGATTGCGGCGCTCCCGGCTGTCTCCCTGCGCGGGGGGCCGCGGGTGGACGTTCAGGATTATCTTGCCCGCAACACTGTCATCCCACCCGCGCGGCCTCTTGAACCCCAGGCGGCCAACCTGGCCCTGCTGGGCTACTCAATCAACACGACTGCGCCGCGTCAGGGCGAACGTCTGGAACTCACGCTCCACTGGCACACGCCTGGCGCAGCCTCGCCCGACCCGCTCACCATCCTGCTCGCCGGGCATCCGCTCTATATCGGCCAGCCCGTGAACGACACCTTCCCCTTCTGGGAATGGTCGCCCGGCCAATTGGTGACCGACCGCTATCGGCTGAGACTCCCAGCCGATTTTCCTCCCGGCCCCGCCGACCTCGTCGTGACTGTCAAAGGCTATGGCTCGGCCACGCTCGCCACGCTGGATGTCACGCCCGTCGAGCGCGACTTCACCGCGCCTCCGTCGGTCATCACCACCACTTATACCTTCAACCGCGCCATCGCTCTCTACGGCTACGCCCTTCAACCGGGCGCGACCACGGCCCTCACCCTCCACTGGCAATCCCTCGCCCCGGTGGAGGCCGACTACACCGTCTTCGTCCACGTCCTCGACGCCTCCGGCCTCGTCGTCGCCCAAACCGACGCCCAGCCGCGCGACGACTCGTATCCCACCTCCTTCTGGGCCTCCGGCGAATACATCTCCGACCCATACACCTTCAACCTGCCGGCCGGGAGTTATCGGCTTGAAATTGGCTTCTACCTCCCGGAGACAGGCGAGCGCCTCCCCGTCTTTGACGCGACCGGCCAATCCCTCGGTGATGCCCTGACCTTGCCTTCCTTTGTAACCAGTGAACAGTAAACAGTGAACAGTGAGTAGTAACCATTAGCCACAATTCACTGATTACTGTTTACTGCTCACTGCTTACTGACCGCCTCTCCGCTTGCGCTCCTCGCACTCTGAACTAAAATTCCAGCTCATGACCGACCAAACGCCCTCTACCCAACATCAATCGCAGACGTTCGAGTGCCCGCAGTGCGGCGCGCCGCGCCTGGACTACGATCCGGCGACCGGCGGCCTCAAGTGTCCGCAGTGCGGCCACACGCAAGCCATCGCCGCGGCGCAGGCCGCCATCGCCGAGCGCGACCTCGCCGCCGCGCTCTCCGACGCAGGCAAGGCGCGCGGCTACGGGCGCGAGATGAAGGCCGTCAAGTGCAATGCCTGCGGGGCCACCACCCAGGTGGACCCGGCGGTCGCCTCGACCATGTGCCCCTTCTGCGGCTCGACGCAAGTGCTGGAGCAGAAGCCGGACCCGAACATCATCCAGCCGGAGTCTGTCATCCCCTTCCAACTCACGGGCGACCAGGCGTATGGGAATTACAAAAAATGGCTGGGGGCGGGCTTCTTCCGCCCGAAGGACGTGCTGCAAAAATCCGGCGCGGCGCAGATTCAAGGCGTTTATCTCCCCTTCTGGACTTTCGACGCCCACGCGGAATCGCGCTGGACGGCGGAGTCCGGCGACTACTACTACGAGACCGAGCGTTACACGACGACCGAAAACGGCAAGCGGGTGAGGAAGACGCGCCAGGTGCGCAAGGTGCGCTGGTATCCCACCTCCGGCCATCACGCCGACGACTACGACGACGTGCTCGTCTCCGGCTCGACCTCCGGCGATCAGGGAATGCTGCGGAAGATCGAGCCGTTCGAGACGGGTCGGCTCCTGCCCTACAAGCCGGACTACCTCTCCGGCTGGGCGGCCGAGGCGTATCGCCTCCCGCTGGCCGACGCCTGGAAGAACGAACAAGACCTCATCCGGCGCGAAGAGCACGGCAAGTGCGACCGGCTGGTCCCCGGCGACACGCACCGCAACCTGAACGTGCGCACGCAGTTATCCAACACCACCTACAAGCACGTTTTGCTGCCGGTCTTCCTCGCCAATTACCGCTACAACACCAAACTCTACCACTTCATAGTCAACGGACAGACGGGCGAGGTGCAGGGCCAGGCGCCCATTGACTGGGTCAAAGTCGCCATCGTCGCCGCCATCGTCATCGCCATCCTGCTCGCCCTGCTCTTCGTCTTCAGCCAGGCCGACGGCGGCAGTTCCGGCAGCCTGCTTCCGGTTATTCAGTACGCCATGGCGCTATTGCCAATGCAGTTTAGCGCCGGGCCGCCGACGGGATAGGGTCCGGTGCAACAGGTGTCCAGCTAATCAGTAGTTCACGCGTTAGTGCGCGCGAACGGGCGCGCGATTATCATCGCCGGTTATGCGCTAGTGCGCGAACCTATGACTGGAGCGGACGCTGCGCGGCAGAGGCGGCTAAGGCAACGCCCCGCCTGCTCGCGCCGCTCAATCGCGCGCCCAGGTGCGAACCCGGCACCTGGGGATGCCTCGCTTATCACTAACTGAAACTGAAAGGTATTGAAACATGAGGCGTCTCTCACAGCGAGATACTCTATCGATAATAACTTTTGCCATTGTGCTCATAAGCTATTTATTAAGCCGAAACTTTTTCTCGGGTGATTCCCGTTGGTCCATTCTCACAGCTTATAGTCTGATTGAGCATGGTACTGGACAACTAGACGAATACCGCAACCAAATCGAATCTGAACCCACTTACGCATACGCGATTGAAGTCCATAACGGTCATCTCTATTCTTTTTTTCCAATTGGCCCATCTTTAGTTGCAATCCCTTTTGTCATGCTTGTTGATGCTGTTTTGGAGAATATCGTCCCCCGCCTCGAGTGGCTCGAACAACCTCTGCGCAGCTATGCCGACCATCTTCGGCGTTCATCACCCACGCCGGATTTCAATGTGCAACCTTTACGTTCCATAGACATCTACCCTCTCGTCGAATTCCTCATCGCATCTATTATCACGGCTTTATCAGTTGCGCTTGCCTTCCCGATGTTTTCTGAGATCATAGCGGAAAGATATGCCCTTTTCTTGGCCTTTGTTTTAGCTTACTGTACCTCTATGTGGTCGATAGTTAGCCGCAGCTTGTGGCAACATGGCCCCTCCATTCTAATGTTAGTAGCGACAATGTATGTCCTCGAGCGGGCGAAACGCCAGCCAGTCTGGATTTGCGCAGCAGGTCTAACCTTGGCATTTGCCTACGTTTCTCGTCCCACTAATAGCTTAACTATTGCAGTTGTAACGCTTTGGGTTGTCGCTAAACACCCTAAATACATCCCAGGGTACCTCGCGTCTGCCTTAACCATTGCTATCCCCTTCTTGCTTTACAACCAGATCACTTATGGCAACTGGCTTCCCAGTTACTACCAGCCCCAACGCCTCGGTTCGCCAGATTTCCTACAAGCATTATTAGGTCATCTCATTAGCCCAGGTCGCGGCTTATTTATCTTTTCGCCAGTCTTGGCCTTTGGTGTTTTGGGGGCGGTGGTGAAAGTTTGGCGAAAATCATTTCATGGATTGGATATCGTTTGGGCGACTGTGATAGTATTACATTGGCTAGTCATTTCGGCCTTCAAGCATTGGTGGGGGGGGTTTACCTTTGGGCCACGTCTATTCAGCGATACTCTCCCTATGTGGGTGTACTTCATGGCGCCCGCTTTGGAACAAATCACTCGAGCTTCTGGCATACACAGAAAAGTTATCATGACTTTATTGGCAACCGCTGTAGCCATTAGCTTCGCTATTCATTATCAAGGGGCTAACAACTGGGAAACAGTGCTCTGGAATATTGAGCCTGTAAATATTGATGCAGCTCCCAACCGTCTTTGGGATTGGAAGGATTTGCAGTTCTTGCGAGGAGCGCCGATGGCTCTGAATATTCCATGAGTGCAAGGTGAAACCTCCCGAGCTTGCATGTATAATGCGGGCCAACAACCGCATTCCAAGGAACCCTGCCCAACGCGTTTTCTCGCAGAATTCACACACTTTGCCTCAAGCCGTGAGCGCAGGTTAAGCGAAAAGCTCGCTAGGGCTTTATCCTCCACGCTTCCTATAGTTGAAAGCGTGTCAAGTGTTTAACACGACCGGCGCCCGGCTCGCCGCCGCCCTGTTGGGCTACCTCATCCTCGTGCTATTGTTCCTCACGCTGAACCCGTTTTACTTCGTTCTACCCCAGGGGCTGCGGCTCTCGCTTTACAGCAAGCCTTACGACGTTGTCCAAAATGTGCTTCTGTTCCTGCCCATCGGGTTCCTCTATCGGCTGACCCGCGGCAGCCGCCTCGGCGCAATCCGGCTGGGAGCAGCCATCAGCGCCGGGATCGAGGCGGGGCAACTCTTCGTCCCGGTGCGGACCCCTTCGGCCGTGGACCTCTTGACCAACACGCTGGGTGCCGGAATGGGCGCAGGGCTGTATGACCTGCTGGTAGCGCGCATCGCGGTCACGCCGGGAATGGTCGGCCGGCTGGCGCTCGAAATCCCCTTGATGGGCCTCGTTTACTTGTTCGTGCCGCTGTTGTGGGTGAATGGGCTCGCGCTTGGCGCTGCGCCGGGCCGCTGGGTGCTCACGGCTCTGGTTGGGCTGTGCGGCGCAGTCGTGCTCAGCGATATCTACCGGCAGTGGCAGAGGCCAGTTGGAATCCGCTCCGCAAGACAGGCGGCCCTCATCGCTGGAGCGTGGTTCTTCGTGGGGGCCGGGCCCGGCCTTTTACAACGCCCCCTTCCCGCGCTGGCCATCGGCGCGG
>DAOTXG010000259.1:0-5585 GCA_034435515.1 Anaerolineales bacterium | reverse complement strand
CAGACAAAAAAAGCCGCCAGGCTCAGCCCGGCGGCTTCATCGGTCAGTCAGATTTCGTCATTACCTCATTACTTCGACAAATACTTGCACCATCTCCGGGTCGAATTGTGAGCCGGCCTTGTCTTGCAGGAACTGGATGACCTCCATGTGCGGGCGGGCGGGGTGGTAGGGGCGCTCCGTCGCCAGCGCGTCGTATACGTCAGCCACGGCCAGCAGGCGGCCTTCGACGGGAATCTCCTTGCCGCTCAGTTTGTGCGGGTAGCCTGTCCCATCCCAGCGCTCGTGATGATACAGGATATACGGCAGGGTTGGCTGGAGATGGCTGATGCTGCGCAGGATTTTGGCGCCCGCCGCCGGGTGCTGCTGCATCAACGCCCACTCGTCGCTCGTCAATTTGCCGGGTTTGTTCAGAACCTGATCGGGAATGACGATTTTGCCGATGTCGTGCAGGCGCGCGCCGAACTCGAGCATCCGCAGGTGTTCGCCGCTCCAGTCCATCGCCTGCGCCATGCGCCGCGCATAGGCGGCGACGCGCTCGACGTGGCCGTGGGTGTATTCGTCGCGCCCCTCAATGGTGTTGGCCAGCACGTTCACCGTCTCCAGATAGGCCAGCCCGATCTGCGCGAGCTGCACTTCGGCGGCGCGGAGCAGCCTGGCGTTGATGATCGCCGCCAACGCTTCGTCCGAGATGGGTTTGGTCAGGTAGTCGTCCACGCCGAGCGCCTTGCCGGCCTGGACTTCGTCCTGGCTGTCGTGGGCCGTGAGGAAGATGAATGGGATCGGCGTCCAGCGCGGATTCTGCCGGATGGCCTGATAGAACTCGATCCCGCCCATCACCGGCATATTGATATCCGACAGGATCAGGTCGGGCGTGATTTCTTTCAGCGCCTCCAGCCCGCCCAGGCCGTTTTCGGCCACGTAGACCTGATAATTCGCCAGTTCCAACGCCAAGCGGAGCGATTGGCGAATCGCCGGGCTGTCTTCGACGACTAAGATCTGTTTTCGTTGCCGGGGAGTGTCCATGGCCTCAGACCGGGAGCAAAATGCCGCGC
Organism: Anaerolineales bacterium; assembly: GCA_034435515.1. Classification (GTDB taxonomy): domain Bacteria; phylum Chloroflexota; class Anaerolineae; order Anaerolineales; family UBA6663; genus DATDRS01. The sequence goes on along the minus strand of DAOTXG010000259.1, from coordinate 4,533 downwards.
CGAGTGCTACTGCTTCAGCATAGGCAGGCGCACCCCCCAACGCTTCGCCGCTTCAATCGCTTCGGGATAACCCGCGTCGGCGTGGCGAACGATGCCCATCCCAGGGTCGGTGGTGAGGACCCGCTCGAGGCGGCGAGCGGCCTCGGGCGTCCCGTCGGCGACGATGACCTGCCCGGCGTGCTGCGAGAAGCCGATGCCTACCCCGCCGCCGTGATGAAAACTCACCCAGGTCGCTCCGCCGATGGCGTTGACGAGCGCGTTCAAAATCGGCCAGTCACTCACCGCGTCCGTGCCGTCGCGCATCCCCTCAGTCTCGCGGTTGGGGCTGGCGACTGAACCCGCGTCGAGATGGTCGCGCCCAATCACGATCGGAGCCTTGACCTCGCCGCGCGCCACCATCTCGTTGAACCGGAGGCCGGCTTTCGCCCGTGCGCCGTAGCCGAGCCAGCAAATCCGCGCGGGCAGGCCCTGGAAGCGGATTTTCTCGCGCGCCATCGTCAGCCAGCGGCGCAGATGCTCGTCCTCGGGGAACAATTCGATCACTGCCTCGTCGGTGCGATAAATATCTTCTGGGTCGCCGGAGAGCGCCACCCAGCGGAACGGCCCCTTGCCCTCGCAGAACAGCGGGCGGATGTACGCCGGGACAAAGCCCGGATAATTGAAGGCGTCTTTGACGCCCGCCTCGAAGGCGCGCTGGCGCAGGTTGTTGCCGTAGTCGAACACCTCCGCGCCGCGCTTCTGGAAGTCGAGCATGGCCTCGACCTGCCGCGCCATAGCGGCCAGGCTGCGGCGCGCGTATTCCGCCGGGGCCTCTGCCCGCAGCCGGTTGGCTGCGTCGAGCGTCATCCCGTGCGGGACGTACATCCGCACGTCGTGCGCGGGGGTCTGATCGGTCACCACGTCCGGCGTCACGCCGCGCAGCGCGAGTTCGGGGAATACGTCGGCGGCGTTGGCGATGAGGCCGATGGACTTCGCCTCTTGCTTCTCTTTGGCTTCCTCCACCAGCGTCATCGCTTCTTCGAGCGTATCCACCACCATGTCCACGTAACCGGTTTCGAGGCGGCGCTGCGCGCGGGCCGGGTCAATTTCCACGATCAGCCCAACGCCTTCGTTCATCGTCACCGCCAGCGGCTGCGCGCCGCCCATCCCGCCCAGGCCCGCCGTCAGCACAAATTTGCCCTTGAGCGAACCCCATCCTTTTTGTCTCGCCAGCGCGCCAAGTGTTTCATAGGTGCCTTGCAAGATGCCCTGCGTGCCGATGTAAATCCAGCTGCCGGCCGTCATCTGCCCGTACATCATCAAGCCTTTGGCGGCCAGGTCGTCGAAGTGCGCCTGGGTGGCCCAGTGCGGCACCAGGTTCGAGTTGGCGATGAGCACGCGCGGCGCGTCGGGGTGGGTTTTGAACACCGCCGCCGGCTTGCCCGACTGGACGAGCAGGGTTTCGTCGTCCTCCAGCGCCTTGAGCGTCTCGACGATGGCGTCGAAACATGCCCAGTTGCGCGCGGCCTGCCCCCGCCCGCCATAGACGACTAAATCCTCGGGCCGCTCGGCGACTTCGGGATCGAGATTGTTGAGCAACATGCGCAGGGCGGCCTCTTGCAGCCAGCCTTTGCAATTCAGTTGTGCGCCGCGCGGGGCGCGGAGGGGGCGAGAGGTAGTCATTCCTTATGACTCTCCAAGATAGGCGATTATGGCATCCACATTTTCTCGCAAAGGGCGAGTCGTGTCTATAAGAATTGCTCTGCAACATCCACGCCATCCGCGAAGATTCGTAGGGCAATCTGCCAGATTGTCCCAGGCGGGACAAGCCAGCGGCTTGTCCTACGTTTGGTTGCGGCTGGAAGTCGCGTTATGGATCAGTCAGCGGATTGCCTTCGGCACAGCGGATTAGCGGATGAATCGAGCGCCTATCCGCTAATCCGCTATCCTATCCGCTGACAGATTTATCCGCTGCCCAGAGTGACCAGATGACTTTTTCGGCGCCGCGATTATAGCCCGATACCGCAAAATCCAGGTTTCTCTCTTGTTTCTGATGATGCTTCGCATTTCTTGCTCCCGCCGGGTTTGTGCGAAGCGTCCGGCGGCGAATTACAAAGTTGAGGCAGAGGCCGTTACTACGCAGTCGCGCCCTTCGGCTTTGGCGCGATACAGCGCGTGGTCGGCGGCTTTCAACACCGCCTCGACGCTATGGCCGTGCTCCGGGAAGGCGGCGACGCCGATGGACAGGGTGAGCGTGTCCAGCAGCCGGTCCTCATGCCGCACGCGCAGCTGTTTGACGGCTTCCCGCAGGCTTTCCATCCGCTGCCGGGCGTCGGGCTGCGTCGCCTCCGGCAGGATGAGGACAAACTCCTCGCCGCCGTAGCGGCAGGCGATGTCGCCGCCCCGGACTTTCGTTCTCAGCAGGGCGCCCAATTCGCGCATGGCCAGGTCGCCCGCCGCGTGGCCGAAGGTATCGTTGAAGCGCTTGAAGTGGTCGAGGTCGAGCATCGCAACGGTCAGCGGGCGGTTCATGCGCCCGGCCCGCTGCAGTTCGCGCGCCAGAGATTCTTCCATGTAGCGCCGGTTGAACAGGCCGGTCAGCGGGTCGCGGATGGATTGGTTGCGCAAGGTCTCGCGCAGGCGCAGGTTGGCCAGCGCCAGCGCAATTTGCTCGGCCACGGTCAGCGCCAACTGCTGTTTTATCTCCGGCAGGCCCTCGCTGACGCTCGGTTCAGCCTGCAAGTAAATGAGACCCAGCGCCTCGCTATAGGCAACCAGCGGCGCACACAGGTAGGGCAGGAACGGCTGGCCGCTGGCGGTGACATGCCGACAGGGGATGTCCGCGTGAGGCGTCTCCACCACGTGCAGCCGCCCGCGCCGCAGCGCCCAACACTCCGCCGGGTCGAAGAAGTGCTCCGGCGGCGCCGCCACGGGGGCGTCGCCCCACCCGGCGGCGTTGTAGACCGTGTTCCGGGAAGCGGAGAGGATATACAGCGCGCCTGAGTCGGTCGGGAATAGCCACTGCAAATAACGGGCGATGATGGGGTAGGCTTCGTCGGCGTCGTGGCAGGCCTGCAGCATCTGGGCCAACGCGCTCAGCAGGGTAACTTCGTGGTTGCGGCGCTGGAGCTCGATGACCGAGCGCCGGAGCTGGTCGTGGGACTCTTGCAGGGCGACGTCGATCTGGTGGCTCACGGTCACCTGGCGTTCGAGTTCGGCGGTGCGCTCGGCCACGCGCTGCTCCAGGGTGGCGTTGAGTTGGCGCTGCGCGGCCTCTGCCAGCTGGCGCTCGGCCAGTTCGCGCCGGGCGCGCGCCAGCGCCTCCCGGATATTCTTCTGGGCCAGATTCACGATGGGCAGCGTCAGGAGCATGAGGCCGGTGAAGAAAAACCACTGGTTGAGCGGCGTCGGCGGGGCCAGGGTCGGCAGAACCTCCGCCAGTTCGGCCTGAGACAGGCCGAAAACGGCCGCAATGCTGAGAAGGGCAAAGGCCAGCCCGGCGCGCTGGCCGAGCATAATTGTCGCCAGGATCACGGCGAGGAAATAGACGTTCGTGAAAAGCGTACGAATGGTGCCCGTGTTGAAAATCGTGATCGTCGCTGCCAACAGCAGGCTGGCGGAGGTTAACATGGCGACCAGGCGGACCCGGCCGCGCTGCAGCAGCACACGCAGGCTGAGGCAGACGGCGCTCAACATCAACCCGGCGACGATATTGCGTGGACTGGCGACGACGCCAAACAGAACGGCGAATACGACGAAAGACAGCGTTATTGCGGCGGAGGAGAGCAGGATCGTATTCAGCGCGGCCGCGGACCGCGACTGGTCCTCATCCTCAAAGACAGGCGGAGCCAGCCAGCAGCGCAGGCGGGCGAGCGCGGTCTGAGCAGCGCTTTTAGACGAAAGCCGGTTGGCGGCGTGTGGAGGTACGGACATAGAGACCTCCTTGGTCAAATGAGTGGCAGTTGCATTGAATGCGTTCAGGATAGTCGTGCTAGAATAGTCTGCGTCCGAAGACGCGCTTCAGAAACCCAGTTTCTTGGAGAAACCAGTTTCTCTGCCTGCTTTTCGGACAGAAAATCCGTAGATCTGAGAATAGTCCTCCACACAGGAGAAGGGTTATGACTACCGTTACACTGGAACTCCCGGATGACCTGGCCACCCGGCTGTTGTCCCTGCGTGATCGCCTACCACAATTGCTGGCCATCGCACTTGAACTATCTGCTGCGGATTTGCCTTTGACACTTCCCGCTTTCAAAACACCGCACCGGGCGTTTGACGAGATGTTGGACTTCCTGGCCAGCGGCCCGAAGCCTGAGCATATCCTCGCTTTCAAAATCTCTCCTCAGGCCCAAGCGCGGCTGGAAGAACTGCTGGATAAAAACCAGGAAGAGGGCTTAACCGATGTCGAAACTGCGGAACTTGATACCTACTCCCAAATCAATCATATTTTACTTCTCCTCAAAGCGCGCGCTCGTCATTCACAACGATTTTCCCTCGCTTGACAACCATCTCGACTGGATTATGTCCGAGGCGATAAATCACGTCCTCGAAACT
>DAOTXG010000258.1:0-11188 GCA_034435515.1 Anaerolineales bacterium | reverse complement strand
GCCCACACGACCGTCGGGTCGCTGCAGATGACGACCTCCGGGCGGGAGCGGCGGATTTCGCGGACGAGTTTTTTGCGGAGGTCGAGCGTGGCTTGCAGCATCCCGTCCGGCTCGCGCAGAAAGACGACCGCGGCCGCCCCGGCGACCACGGCCGCGGCGCGGGTTTCGGCCTCGCGGATTTCGGCCGCCTGCTGCCGCGTCATACCCTCGGTCGCAATGCCGACGTCGCCGCTGGTGCACAAGACGTAGGCCACGCGCGCCCCGGCCCTGGCCCATCGCGCCAGTGTGCCGACGCAGCTAAATTCGATGTCGTCCGGGTGGGCCATGATCGCCATGGCGGACTCGGGGATGTAGACGGAGTTGAGGTTAGACATGGGAGGGGAGGAAGTAATTGGTAATTAGGGATTGGAGATTGGAGATTAGAGATTGAGGATCAGTCTGCCAGCGGGGTTTCGCCGTGGATGAGGATGAGCACGTCAATATCGCGCCGGTAGAACATGCCGTCGGTCGTCTCTTTGGGCAGGGTGATGGTGACGAAGCCCAGGCCCTTGTGCGCCGGTTTGTTGAGCACCAGCGGCTCGTCGCCGCGCTTGAGCGTGAGCACCCAGGTTTTGTCGCTCACCTGCGGCCAGCGTTTTTTAGCCGCCTCCAGTTGAGCCGGGCTGATTAAGTAATATTTGCGGGGGGCGTCGGGCATAGCGTGAGCCTCTCTACGGCCTGCTCAACAACTCGACCGCTTTCGCCAACGCCGGGTCGGTCGCCTCGGTGAACAAGTCCCAACGGGTGGGGACGAAGACGTCGGGGACGAGGCCGGTCTGTTCCCACAGGCCGTTCGGCAGGTTCACCGGTTGAAAAGTGTCGTGGGCGATCCACGCCCGCGAGCCATCCTCGAAAGTGTAGCCCAACATGATCTCGACGTTCCCCGGCGTGGTCTGCCCGACCAGCCGGGCGCGGCCCGAGTTTTGCAAGACGCCGCTCATCACCTCGCCAAAGCTCGCCGTATCCACGTCCACCAGGACAATCAGCGACACGCTCTGCGAGCCGCCGACATCCTCCGGGACAATTTGCAGGGGACGTTGTCTCTGCCGGTTGACGAAGTGGCCGAGCGTGCCCCATGTGAAGAAGCGCAGCACGGCCTTCAGGATGTCATCGCGCCCGCCGCCGTTCTGACGATTGTCCAGGACGAGGCCATCCAGCGGACCGGCCTCGGCCAGGGCCTCCAGCGCGGCGCGAACCTGGCCCGGGATGGTCTCGTCGTCGAGGCCAGGGAGGAAAAGATAGCCCAGGCGCGTGCCGGAGACGAGACAGTAATCAATGGGTACTGCGCCGGTGATGCGGCGGCGCGTCAACTCCAGGTGAAACGGCTCGCCGCCCGGGCGCTGGACGGTGAGGCGAATGGTCGTCCCCTCGGGGCCGCGCACGTTGTCGCGGAGGTTGCCAGCCGCATCTATGATTGGCTCGCCATCCACCGCCAGGATCGAATCGTGGGCTCCCAACCCGGCCTCAGCCGCCGGGCTGCCGGGGAAGGCAAAAATGATGACGCTGCGCCCAGCCTGCGGAATCGGCGCATGCAAAACCCCGATGCCGACGTAATCGTTGTTCCCCGCGTAGCGGGCGTCCGATTCAGCCGCCTCCGCCGGGCTTTCAAAGTACGAGTGGTCGTCGTCGAGTTCGGCCACCATGTGGTTCATCGCCGCGAAGAAATCGTCGTCGGATAGCCCGGCGGTGACGAGCGCCCGGTACTTCCTGCCGATGGCCTGCCAGTCGTTGCCATTGAATTCGGAGTAGACGTACTCGGAGTCCACCGTTTCCCAAAGCGATTGATAGACGCGCAGTTGGCGCGCGGTGGTCTCGGCCTCCACCCGGCTGACTGGGGGAGGCGTTGGCGTCGGGTAGGGCGCGGGCGTCGCGCCCGCCAACACTTCGGCCGGCATTTGCGCCGGAAGGGAAACGCCAGGTTGATAAGCACAGGCACGAACCCCGCCCGCCGCCGGCTCAAGCGTCGGGACTGGCGAGTCCGTCGGCGCAATCGTCGGCGCGGGCGCGCGCGTGGGACGGGGAAGTTGCGTCGCCGCCGGTCGGGCAGTCGGCGCCGGCAGCAAGGTCTGGCAGGCCAGCGCGGCGCAGACGAGGAGGAGCAGGGCCAAACGCGCGCGCGTCATAGCATGATCATCCGCACGGCGGCGATGTGAGCCGGGGTGGCGCCGCAGCAGCCGCCGACCAGAGAGGCGCTCGGCTTCAGCCACCCGGCCGCCAGGCGGGTGTCCACGGCGCGCCGGGTCAACTCCGAGCCGGCCGCGCCGTCGAGGCGGAAGGGGGTGAACCGGGTGACGCGCTTGAGGCAGTTCATGCGGGAAATAAGGCGGTGTGCACACAAAGTTTGTCAGCAGTTGCACTGCTGATAGCGGTCTGGCCGCAGTGCAACTGCGGCAGAACGGGTTGCCAACGTTTATGTGCACACGTCCGGTGCAGGAGATTATACCAAGTTATCCCCCGCCTGAACTGAAGACGACGACCGTCGCGCCCACCCCGGCGTGGTCGAAGAGCCAGCGCGCGTCGAGCGGGGCGAGGTTGACGCAGCCGTGCGACGAGCGCGCGCCGAACCTGTCGTGCCAGTACGCCCCGTGCAGCGCGCGCGCGCCGTCGTAGTAGAGAATCCATGGCACGTCTTCGAGAAAGTAGTAGTCGCTCCGGTCGGCCCGGTAAGCGCCGCTCATCTTGCCGTGTGTGAGTTTGGCCCACACTTTGAACGTGCCGGGGCGCGTGGGGAAGTAGCGCGAACCGCTGGAGACGAGCGCGGCGTAAACGAGTTGGCCGCCCTGGTAAAAGCCCAGCGACTGCTCGTAGGTGTCCACGGCAATCACGTCTGGTCCCGCGCCGGGGGGCGGGGCGGGTTGGACGAGCGCGACCTGGCGCTGCTCAACCCACATATCCGGCCCGATGAGATACCAGTTCCACTCGCCGACCCTCTGCGCGCCCAGGAGCTGAAAGAACTGGTAGCGCCCGGCCCAGGGCGCATCGGGCGCAGGCGGCTGGCCGGGGGCGGCGCTCAACTGCACGTTGTGGATGATCCAGCCTACCGCCGTCCCCGGCGGCGTGGGAAAGAACGCGCCCTGAAACCGTGAGGGCCGCACTTCCTCGACCGCCTCGGCGCGCATGAATTCGTCCTGGTTGATCTGGTAAAACTTCTGACCCTGAACCGTCGTCTCGCCGATCAGGCTGACGAACACGAAGCCCTTTTCCCAGGTACGCACGGGCGGCCAGCCCGCCAGCGCATCCGCCGGATGCCGGTAGACCGCCGCGCTATCGGTGATGACTTTGCCGTAGGCCTCCGGCACAATGCCAAAATAAGGGCGCAGCGGCGTGATGGTGAGTGGCGGCAGGGGCGAGGCCACGCCCGCGACCGCCAGTTTTTGCGCGTACCCGCCCGGCCCGGCCTCTGGACAATCGGCGGGGCGCTGGAGGTGGTGGAGGGGCGGGCAGAGGGGAGGCAGGTCGCCCGAGGGATAGAAAGTGAGGTGTGGAAGAGCGGGAGGGTAGGAATACGACGTATTGCGTATTACGTATTGCGTATTGTGTCCCAAAGGGACTGGCCTGAAGGCCGTTCGCGATATTGCGTGTTCCGTTGTGCGCGAGGCGAGCGCGGATGCAGATTGAGGCGGGATGGCGACGAACGCGAGCACGCATAGGGCGCGCCCAAGAATAGGTTTCGCCCAGACCCTAAGGGTCTTCGAGACCCTTAGGGTCTTTTTTAGACGGCCCCATAGGGAGGCGACCAGCCGGGGTAACATAAGTTCCCTATAAGTTCCCTGAGTTCCTGATATCACCTACAGTTCCCGCCAGCATTACGGAGCGCTGCCGCCCTCCACGCCGACCGGCGTCTGGCCAGAGGGGTCGTAGACCCACACGGGCGTGCCTTTCTCGGCCCAGTCGAACAGCCAGCGGGCGTCGAGCGGGGCGAGGTTCACGCAGCCGTGCGAGCGTTTGAAGCCGAGCCGGTCGTGCCAGTATTCGCCGTGCAGGGCGCGCTGGCCGTCGAAGTACATCACCCAGGGCACGGCCTCCAGCGAGTAATAGTCGGAGCCGTCCGGCTCGTACGCGCCGCGCATGTTGTCCACCTTGAGCCGCGCCCAGATGTGGAACAGCCCCAGCTCAGTCGCCCACTTGTCGAGGCCGGAGGAGACGAGGGTCGCATACACCATGCGCTCCCCCTCGTAGGCGGCCAGCGTCTGCTCGTACAAGTTCACCTGAATCCATTTGCCGCTCACGCCTTCCGGCGGCGGATTGAAGTCCACCTTGGCGACCGCGCGCTGCTCCACCCACTGGTTCGGGCCGATCAGGAACCAGTCCCACTCGCCCACGCGCTGAACGGCGTAGATTTGCACGAGCGAATAGCGCGGGAGGGCGCGGCGCGTGCGCGGGGGCGCCGCGCCGGGGAGGAGGCTGGGCCGGGCGCCGCGCGGGGCCACGATCCAGCCGAAGGGATAAGCCGGGTTGGCCGACAACCCCACACCCTGAAATCGGGTCGGCGCGATCACGGTCACATCGCCGGCGCGGATGTATTCACTGCTGCGAATTTTGTAGAAGACCTGCTCGCCCTGCTGCGCCGACTCGACGAGGTTGACGTAGATAAAGCCCCGGCCAATCGAGCGTTTGACGGCGCCGGCGAGCGCCTCCTCCGGGGAGGCGAACAGCGGCGCGTCAGGCGTGGTCACGCGCGCATAAGTGTGATCTACCACCGGGTCGTAGCGCGCGAGTTGAGCCAGCGGCAGTTCAGGGAGGAAGAGGGGAAGCCGGGCGTGGGCGACCCGCGCGGCATAAACCCCTGGCCCAAACGCCGGACACGCCTCCGGCTGCGCGAGCTGCACTTGCGGGACGCAGAGCGCCTCGGCGGAATCGACCGTCGGACTACTGGCGGCGAGTTGGAGAGCGAGGAGCACCGGGAGAAGATCCATGCTGAGATTCAGTAGATCCAATTTCCCGAGCCGAGGAGGGAGGCACGCCTACGTGCCGAATCGGGCCGCATCCTTCGACTTCGCTCAGGACAAGTCCTGGGGTGCTTACCCCACCAATTTGGATCTACCGAGATTATATAGCGAGTGGGAGTATGTGGGTATGGGGTCAGGCTGGCCAGACAAGCGCTGATCATGGATTGACAATTTTCGTCAGCGAGAGTAGCCTGAGGCGGGAGCCCCTTCATGCTATCTGCCAACGAGCGTGAACTTGAACGGCGCACACGCGAGCTGCACGCCCTCACCGAGGTCGCGAAAACGCTCACCGCCGCGCTTGACCTCCCAACCCTGCTCGGCGCGGTGATGAACAAATTGGCGAACGTCCTCGAGCCGGCTGAGATCGGGGCGATCATGTTGTGGGATGCCGCCTCCGGCCTGTTTCGCCCGGAGGCCGTTTTCGGTTATGACCGTGACACCATGCGCGCCATGGGGCTGCGGGCGGGCGAGTCGATCACCGGCAAAGTGTACGACGAGGGCGTGGCCCATCTGCTGGCTACGCCCGCCGAGGTGGCCGAGGCGATGGCCGACATGCGCCCGGCTAACCGCGCGGTGATGGCGCGCGCTCTCGGATCGGACGTGCTCCCGCGCAGCACCCTGGCCGCGCCGTTGCGCGTCGGCGAGCGCAAATTCGGTGTGCTGGTGCTGGAAACGCTGCACGGCCCGACTGAATTCTCTAAGACCGATTTGCCCTTCGTCCAAACCCTCGCCGACCTGATCGCGCTGGAGATTGATCGGGCGCGACTGGCGGCCGAGGCCGCCGCCATCCACAATGCCCAACAGGCCGACCGCCTGCGCTCGGAGGTCTTGGCGACGCTCTCGCACGAACTCCGCACGCCACTCGCTGCCATCAAGGGCTACGCCACGGCGCTGCTGCTCGAGGAGGTTAGTTGGTCCGACGAAAAACGCCGCGAGTTCCTACACCTGATTGACGAGGAATGTGATAACCTGCAGGTGATGATCCGTGATATGCTCGACTTCTCGCTCATTGACGTGGGGCAAATGGTGATCGAACCGCAGCCAGTGCGCCTACCGCCCCTCGCCCACGAAATCGTTGACGAAATGCAGCGCCGCACCGAAATTCATCGCCTGGTCGTTGACTTCCCGGCCGACTTTCCGATTGTGGATGCGGACGCGCGCCGGATCAGGCAGGTCATGCGCAACATCTTGGACAATGCCATCAAATATTCGCCCGACGGGGGGTTGATCGTGACCCGGGGTGAAGTGCGCCCGAAAGACGTCGTCATCAGCATCGCCGATCAGGGCGTCGGTATCTCCCCGGAGGACTTGATCCCGCTCTTCGAGAAATACTTCCGGGTGAAAGCGCCGACGGGCTACCACGTAGCCGGGACGGGGCTGGGCTTGCCGGTGGCGCGCGCCATTGTCGAGGCGCACGGCGGGCGCATTTGGGCCGAAAGCAAAGTCGGGCAAGGCACGACGTTGTATTTTTCGCTTCCCCGCGCGGGATTGAGCGCAGCGCGGAGCGGGACGTAAAACGCAGCGCGGGAAGTGACGCCGCTTCCCGCGAGCGGAGAGGTCATTGGCAGACGATGAGCCAGGTTCGTATTCTCGTGATTGACGACGAGCCCAAACTCGTCCGGCTGGTGCGCGAAGTGCTCACCGCCACCGGCTTCAGCGTGCTGACTACCGGCAAGGGGGAAACGGCGCTGGAAATGGCCGCGCTTGAAAAACCCGACCTCCTGCTGCTGGATATCGTCCTTGCCGGAGCGATGGACGGCTATGAAGTAGCCCGCCGTGTGCGCGAGTTCTCCGACGTGCCCATCATCATGCTTACGGCCAGGTCGCGTGAGTCGGATCTGTTGCGCGGCTTTGAAGCGGGCGCGGACGATTACCTCACCAAGCCCTTCAGTTCCAAAGAACTGTTGGCGCGCGTCAGGGCCGTGCTCAAGCGAGCGCGCCACGAGCCGCTGGCGTCGGCTGAGGCAGAGATTGTCTGCGGTGAGTTGCGGATTGACCTGGCCCGCCGCCGCGTGAGCGTGAGCGGCCGCGAAGTCCACCTGACCCGCACCGAATACAACTTGCTGCACGAGTTGGCGGCGCACCGCAACCAGGTCCTTCTCCACGAGCAACTGCTCACTGCCGTTTGGGGCGCAGAATATCGCGACGATCTCGATTACCTCCGGGCGTATATCCGCTACCTGCGCCAAAAACTCGAGCCCGATCCGGCCAATCCTCAATGGATCCTGACGAGCCAGGGGGTCGGCTACCTGCTCGCTTGTCCGGAAGCCCAGACCTGAGAGGGGCCGTCCTCGCCTGAAGAACGCCGACCCGCTTCCGCGGCGCCCCCGCCGCGGAATTTTTCATACCCTTTTCATTCTCTGAGCACCACTTAATATGCGTTTTTCATGGCGACGTGGTAGTGTGTATTCAGCAATGAAAGCCACTCCAAGGAGATTGACTATGACGACCGGGAGCCTCACCCACGCCACCGAATGGAAGATCGCTGATTTCCAGGCCTCGTCCCTCGACGAGATGGCGGAGACGATTCGAGATGAAGCGCTGAGGCAGGCGCGTGAGAAGGTGCGGCGCCGCTATCGCGATTTAGACCTGGCGCCTCTGCTTCAGCGCGCTGACTTCTTCGATTACTTTAAATATGGGCTGGCGTGCGGCGTGGCCGAGGCCTTGGCCGCCAATGACAGGCAGGTGCAGGCCGTCTACACTTACGATCCCACGCTCAACCCAGACAGCGAGGCGAGCGAGGCAAGACCGCTGGATATTATGGTGCATCTGCTCGTGCTGGCGACAAAGCCGTCGGCAGCGCTGGAAGCCTTTGCCGCCGCTCTGGATCGTGCGTTGGCGGCGAGTCTGAAAGCGCTGCTCTCCGAGGTGTTCACGCAGTGCGAGTCCATTCTCGATTTGAACGTGATCAGTGAGAAAGACGTTCGGCTCGGCTTGGGCTACGCCGCCTTGCTTGCCTCTGTATACGCACCCCCGCTCAAGGTCTGGCAGCGCGAAGCCATCTACACCCACCCCCGCAATTGAACCGCCTCGGCTACGCGGTTCACGGCGACCAGGTAGGCTGCCAGGCGATTATGAACGGCGTGCCGTTGGGCCGCCTGATGGACAGCATGGAAGGCCGCCGTCATTTTCTTGTCCAGCCGCTCGTGCACGAGCGCCTCATCCCAGTAATAGCCGTAAGCGTTTTGCACCATCTCGAAGTACGAAACAGTGACCCCGCCCGCGTTGCACAGGAAATCGGGGATCACGTACACCCCGTTTTGATGCAAAATGTGGTCGGCTTCTGGCGTAGTAGGCCCGTTGGCCAGTTCGGCGCTGATCCTGGCTTGGATGCGCCGGGCGTTAGACTCGGTGATCACGTTCTCCAGGGCGGACGGGATGAGGACGGTCACCTCCAGTTCCAGCAGTTCGTCGTTGCTGATCGTCTTAGCGCCTGGGAAGTCCACCACGGAGCCGGTCTTTTCCTTATGCGCCATGAGCGGCGCGTAATCCAGGCCAGCCGGATTGTAGATGCCTCCCTTGGAATCAGAGACGGCGACCACCTTCAGGCCCAGCAATTCTACCCCCAGTTTATGCGCAAAGGAGCCCGCGTTGCCATAGCCTTGAATGGCAGTCGTCGCGCCCTTCAAGTCAAAGCCGAGGACTTTGCCGGCCTCGCGCAGGCAGTAGAGACCGCCCCGGGCCGTGGCGTCACCCCGCCCCGCCGAGCCGCCGAGGGCCAGCGGTTTGCCCGTAATCACGCCGAACTCGTTGTAGCCTTTGAGAAAGGAGAACTCGTCGGCCATCCAGGCCATGATTTGTGGGGTGGTATACACGTCCGGCGCAGGCACGTCTTTCTCTAAGCCCAGGATGCGTCCCACCTGGCGAATGTAAGCCCGGCTGAGGCGTTCCAGCTCGTCGGGGGACATCTCTTTGGGATTGCAGATGACGCCGCCCTTGCCGCCGCCCAGCGGGATGTCTACGACGGCAGTCTTCCAGGTCATCCAGGCTGCCAGCGCGCGCACCGTGTCAATCGTCTCGGCGGGGTGATAGCGGATGCCGCCTTTGCACGGCCCGCGCGCGTCGTTGTACTGGACCCGGAAGCCGTGAAAGATTTTGGTGCCCCCGTCGTCCATCTTAACCGGCAGGGTGACGTGCAGTTCGCGCATGGGCCAGCGCAGGAATTCGTGAAGCGCCGGATCGAGTTGGAGCAGAGCGGCGGCCTCATCCAGTTGCTGTTGAGCGATCGCGAAGGGGTTACGCCCATTCGTGGACGCCGCCGGTTCTCGAATGATTGACGGTGTGGTAGTGGTCGCCATCGGAAATCCTCCTGTAAGCGAGTGAGAGAAGTTTTCGCTCCCGGCGCGCGCCGGGGACCGTGGGCCGAACAACATCGCAGGCAGTCGGAGCCTGCGCCATAGCCTCAACCGATATCAGTGTAATGACGAACGCCCGCCGCGCCAAGCGCGGAACTTCACTGCCCCCCAAGACAGATGTCACGGCAAGGCAAAGCGCGAGGCGTTGCCTGAACGAACCCTCCCACGGAAAAAATCCTGATGACCCCTGGCGAAGTTGATCCCAGACCCCATTTCCGGCATACTCGACTCACTTTACCGGATTAGAACGTGCCAGGCCCTCTAAATCCATCCGCGCAGTTCCATCGCCTTCACCACGCGGTCAATCGCCATGATGTAGGCCGCGTCGCGCATATAGATGTCGCGCTCCTTCGCCATCTTCAGCACGCCGTTGAAAGCCGTGGTCATTTTCTGATCTAAACGGTGCAGCACCTCCTCGCGCTCCCAGTAATAGTTGTAATCGTTCTGTACGCTCTCGAAGTACGAGGTGGTCACACCGCCCGCATTGCACAGAAAGTCCGGGACGAGGAAAACGCCGCTTTCCTTGAGCGCCCGGTCGGCTTCCGGCGAGGTCGGGCCATTGGCCCCTTCGGCCACGATCTTCACGCGCGGGCTGATCTGGCCCACCGTGTCTTTCGTGATCTGGCCCTCAATCGCCGCCGGAATCAGCACGTCCACGTCCTTGCTCAACCACGCCTCGCCCGGCTCAATCCAATACCCGGCCGCCTCGGCCTTCGCTTTGTCAATCGTCCCATATTGATCGGTGATGGACTGGAGGAAGCGCGGGTTGACGCCGTCGGGGCGGAAGTACGTGTGGGAAACCTTGTCGTTCCGGTCGTAGCACGACACGCACAGCACTTTGCCGCCCAGTTGCTCGACGAACCCGATGGCCGCGTATTGCGCCACGTTGCCGAAACCTTGAATAGAGGCGGTGCAGTTCCCGGGATCCAGTTTCAGGTGCTTCATCGCCTCGCGCACGGTGTAGATGACGCCGAAGCCGGTGGCCTCGGTGCGCCCGAGCGAGCCGCCGCTCCCCACCGGTTTGCCGGTGATGACGCCGGGTGTGTACTGACCGGTCAGTTTCGAGTATTCGTCCATCATCCACCCCATCATTTGAGGGGTCGTCCCCACGTCCGGCGCGGGCACGTCAATCCGCGGGCCGAGGTTCTTCCAGATGCCGTCAATCCAGCCCCGGCACAGTCGCTCCTTCTCGCCCGGAGAGAGGGTGGCCGGGTCTACCACCACCCCGCCCTTGCCGCCGCCGAGGGGGATGTCGGCCACGGCGCATTTCCACGTCATCCACATCGCCAGCGCGCGCACGGTGTCCATCGTCTCTTTAGGGTGAAAGCGGATGCCGCCTTTGGCCGGGCCGCGCGCGTCGTTGTGCTGCACCCGATAGCCGGGAAACACTTTGATGGTGCCGTCGTCCATGCGCACGTGAATTTGAAAGCGGAACTCGCGCAGAGGCCAGCGCAGGATCGAGCGCACTTCGTGATCCAGCTGGAGTTGATCGGCCACGCCGTCGAACTGCGCCTGCGCCACATCAAAGGGGTTGAACTCAGTTGCCATAAATTGTCTCCAAAGGAGCTCCCGTCTGATAATACCTGTTCCATCCCAAAGGGACGCTTTATGATATTGCGTATTGCGTATTCCGTATTGCGTATTTCGCATTGCGCCTCCGATGACGGGATACGCAATACGCAACACGCATTACGCCTCCCGTTTCAATCTCTCCAACTGCTCCCCCAGCGCCTTCCGGATCACCTGCGGATTGCCGCGCCCTTGCAGGCGCTTCATCACCTGCCCGAAGAACCACTGCTCGACGGCGGCCTTGCCGCCCAGGTAGGTCGCCAGCTGGTCGGGGTG
>DAOTXG010000257.1:0-3025 GCA_034435515.1 Anaerolineales bacterium | reverse complement strand
GTGCTGTTTCATCGCCGCCAGGATGTTCTCCACGCTTTTGCTCACGGCGAAAACCGGCTCGTTGCTCGTCGGGCCGAGCACGCTCACGACGGCCTCCGCTCCGGCAATGGCCGCAGCGACCTTCGCCGGGTCTCGCGCGTCGCCCTGGAGGACGGTGAGCCGCTCGTGCTGCGTAAACGTGGTCAGATTCGCTGGCGTGCGCACGAGCACGGCGACGTCATGGCCCGCCGCGAGGGCTTGCTCGATCAGGTGAATGCCTGTGCGCCCCGCGGCGCCGAAGATCGCGAGTCTCATCCTGATTGCCTCATGGTAGCTCAGACACCCAGTGTCTTTGGAGACACTGGGTGTGTGAGCCTCTCCGCCTCGCGTCCATTCCCGCTCACCGCCGCTTCCTCCTGCTTGCGGAACTGGCTCATGTACAGGTTGTAATAGAAGCCCTGCCGCGCCAGCAATTCGGCGTGCCGGCCGCGCTCGACGATCTCGCCCTGATTCAGCACCAGGATCAGGTCGGCGTCCCGGATGGTGCTCAAGCGGTGGGCGATGACGAAGGCGGTGCGCCCGGCCATGAGCCGATCGAAGGCCCGCTGGATCAGCCGCTCGGTGCGCGTGTCCACGGACGAGGTCGCCTCGTCGAGGATCAGCAGGCGGGGATTGGCGAGCGCCGCGCGGGCGATGGCGATCAGTTGGCGCTGGCCCTGGCTCAACCCACTGCCCCGCTCCCCCAGCGTCGTCTGGTATTTCTCGGGCAGCCGCTCGATAAAGGTGTCCGCGTGGGCGAGTTTCGCCGCCGCGATCACTTCCGCGTCCGTCGCCTCCGGGCGGCCAAAGCGGATGTTCTCCATCACCGTCGCGCTAAACAGGAAGGTGTCTTGCAAGACAATCCCGATCTGCCGCCGCAGGCTCTCGGCGGTCACGTCGCGCACGTCCACGCCGTCAATCCGCACCGCCCCCCCGGTCACGTCGTAAAAGCGCGGGATGAGGTTGATGATGGTCGTCTTGCCCGCGCCCGTCGGCCCGACGATGGCAATCGTCTGCCCCGGCTCGGCTTTGAAGTCCACCGCGTGCAGGACGGGCGTGCCCCGCTTATATTCCGCCGAGGCGTTGACGAACTCGACCCGCCCCTCGATCACCGGCATCTCTTTCGCCCCGGGTTTGTCCACCACCGACGGCTCGACGTCCAGCAGGCTGAAGATGCGCTCGCCGCCCGCAATCGCGCTCTGCACGTTCGTCCACAGGATGGCGATTTGCTGGATGGGTTGGTTGATGCGCTGGACGTAGCCGAGGAAGGTGATGACCAGCCCCAGCGAGACGGTCGCGCCGAAGAACGGCTCGCCCCGGAGCAGGTACCAGCCCCCGACCCCGGCGACGATGGCGAGCGCGAGATACGAAAGCGCTTCGAGCGTGGGCGCGAGCGCGCTGGTGAACGCGACCGCGCGCACGTTCGCGTCCCGGTTCGCCGCGTTGACCTCCTTGAAGTTCTCGATGTTCTCCTCGGCCCGGTTGAAAGCCTGCACCTCGCGCACGGCGGCGATGCTCTCCTGCAGTTCGGCGTTCACGCTCCCCATCTCCTGGCGGCTCTTGCGGAAGGCCTGGCGCGCCTGATTGGAGAACCAGACCGTCGCCACGATCATCACCGGCGCGACGAGCAGGCTGAGCAGGCCGAACGCCACGCTCCGGGCGAGCATCGCGTAGGCGAACCAGCCGAGGAGCAGCACGCCGCCGAAGACCTGCACCAGCGCGAACCCGAAAGCCTGCTCGATGGCCGTCGCGTCGTTGGTGATGCGGCTCATCAGGTCGCCGGCTTCGTGCTCGGCGTAGTAGCCCAGCGAGAGCCGGTGCAGCTGCCGGAACACGTCCAACCGCATCGCCCGCAAAACGTGCTGGCCTGACCACGTCATCAGGAAGAACGTCGAGCCGGTGAGCAGCGCGCCGGCCACGTACAGGACAACGATCAGGAGGATCATCCGCCCCAGACCGGACGGGTCTCCAAGACCCGTCCGGTCTGCGGTCAGCGCCGACTGGATGAGCCGCTGGGTGAATGAGAGTTCCTCCGGTGCGCGGGCGAGCCAGCAGTTGCTGGAGTTAGGGTCAGAGTTAGAGTTAGAGTTAGAGTTGTCGCCCGCGCCAGTGGAAAAGCCAAAGGCGCTGGCCGCCGCGGGCGCGAGGTAGCAATCCACGACCTGGCCGACCAGGTCAGGGTTGATCACCTGCGTCCACGTCGAGCCGACGACCAGCAGGGCCGCCAGCGCCAGCGCGGGCCAGTTATCCCCGAAGTAGCGCCCGAACCGCAGCAACGTCTCACCGACGTTCTTGGGCTTGATATTTTCGCCGCTCATGATTTGACGCAGGCGGGAAGGATCGCCGAACATAGATTTCTCCGAAAGTCGTTCTATGGGATACGTAATACGCAATACGGAATACGTATTGCGTGTTGCGTATTGCGTATTGCGTCAGGCTGTTGCTAACTCCGGCGCCGACTCTTCCGCCGGGGCGTCGCCCACCAGTTGTGAGTTGTAAATCTCGGCGTAGATGGGGCTGTCTTCCATCAGGTCGGCGTGCCGCCCTTGCGCGACGATCCGGCCCTGGTCCAGCACCAGGATCTGATCGGCGTTCATGACCGTGCTGATGCGCTGCGCGATGACGAACGAGGTGCGGCCCCGCATCAATTGGCTGAGCGCCTGCTGGATTTGCGCCTCGGTCGCCACGTCCACGCTGCTGGTCGAGTCATCCAGGATGAGCAGGCGCGGATCCAACAATAGGGCGCGGGCGATGGCGAGGCGCTGTTTCTGCCCGCCGCTCAGCGTGGCCCCGCGCTCGCCCACGTGGGTGTTGTAGCCGTCGGGGAACGACGTGACGAAGTCGTGCGCCGCCGCCGCTTTCGCCGCCGCGATTACTTCCTCGTCCGTCGCCTCTGGCTTGCCGAAGGCGATGTTGTCGCGGATCGTCCCGCTGAACAGCGTCGTCTCCTGCAGCACGATGCCGATCTGCGCGCGGAGCGAGTCGAGCGTTACGTCGCGCAGGTCGT
>DAOTXG010000256.1:0-10545 GCA_034435515.1 Anaerolineales bacterium | reverse complement strand
GCCGGCGAGCGCGTGGGCCTCGTCGGCCCGAACGGTTCTGGCAAGACCACGCTCCTGTACGTCATCGTGGGGCGGGAGACGCCGGACGCCGGCAGCGCGCGCCTCGCGCCGGGCGTCCGCGTGGGTTATCTCGCGCAGGGGTTCGAGGCGCCTCGCGGGGCGACGATCCAGACCTGCCTCGACGACGCGCTGGGCGACCTCGCGCAAGCCGAGGCCGAAGTCGAGCGCCTGGCCGCGGCCCTGGCTCAGTCGCCGCAGGACGACTCGATATCGCAGGACTACGAAAACGCCCTCGCGCGATTGCAGACGATCAGTGAAAATGCGGTGCCGGGGCGGGCCGAGGCGACCCTCGCCCATCTTGGTTTGAGCGGCCTTCTACGCTCGACGACAGTGGCCTCCCTCAGCGGTGGGCAGAAGACGCGCCTGGCGCTGGCGTTGGTCCTGCTTTCCAACCCGCAGCTGCTTTTGCTCGACGAGCCGACCAACCACCTCGACCTGGATATGTTGCTCTGGCTCGAAGACTGGCTGGCGCAGTTTCGCGGCGCGGCGCTGATCGTCTCGCACGACCGCGCTTTCCTCGACCGCACGGTGACGCAAATCCTCGAACTGAACCCGGCGGCGCATACGCTGCGCAGTTACGCGGGCAACTATTCGGCTTATCTGGCGCAAAAAGGCTACGAGCGCGAGCAACAGTGGCAGGCTTACCAGGATCAGCAGGAGGAAATCGCGCGGCTGAAAAATGCGGCGCGCCACTTGCGCGGTCTGGCCAAATTCAAGAAAGGCGGCAAGGCCGACACGAGCGACAAGTTCGCCAAAGGCTTCTTCGCCAACCGGGGCGCCGGGACGATGGGCCGCGCGAAGCACATCGAGCGGCGGCTTGAACGCCTGACGACGAACGAGCGCGTGGACAAGCCCAAACTCGGCTGGCAGATGAAACTGGATTTCGCCAATGCGCCGGCCAGCGGACGCGACGTGCTGGTTCTGGAGGCGGCGGCGATTGGCTACGACCGGCCGCTATTAAGCGGCCTCGACCTCGTCCTGCGCTTCGGGGAGCGCGCGGCGCTAATCGGCCCCAACGGCTCGGGCAAGACCACGCTCGCGCGGACGATTGCGGGGCGGTTGCCGCCTCTGGCTGGCCGGGTACGTCTGGGCGCGAGCGTCCGCCCGGGCTACTTCGCCCAGGAACAAGAGTTGCTGCGGCCCGAACAGAACGCGCTCACGACGCTGCAGCAATTCTCGTCTCAGTCCGAGACCGACCTCCGCAACTTCCTGCATTACTTTCTGTTTGAGGGCGACGACGTGTTCACGCCGGTCGCCGAGTTGAGTTATGGCGAGCGGGCGCGGCTGGCGTTGGCAGTGCTGGTCATACAAGGCTGCAACTTTCTCATCCTCGACGAGCCAATCAATCACCTGGATATTGCCTCGCGCGCCCGTTTCGAGCAGGCGCTGACCAACTTTGAAGGCACATCGCTGGTGATTGCGCACGACCGCTACTTCATCGAGCGCTTTGCCACGCAGGTCTGGAAGGTCGAGGCCGGCGGCCTCCGGGTTTACGCCGACCTGGCCGACGCGCTGAAAGCCGGGCCGGGCGAGCCGTAGTCGGCGGCATCCCCATACCGCCCGCCGACGCATGGGGATGCGTCGGCCTACGTCGGGAAATGGGATCTCCTGAGACTAAAGGGTGATTGCAGACTCGGCGGGTCTTTCGGTAAGGTAACGCTCATTGCTGGCGCTTTGGGAGATATAGAGGTTAAGATTTACTTTTGGAATTTGGTGTCAACGGATATACAACCGCTACGCGTAAACGGATAGGAATTGACAAATCCGTTTATCCGTTTCGTATCCGTTGACACCGAGTCAAAATCATTTTCCTTAATCTCTATAGCGATGGGGATGCGCCATTAGTCGTTACTGCTGTGATCCTAAGGAATTGCCACATGAACCCCCTCATCTTTCGCCCCCTCGTTCGGCTTGTCTCGCTGGCCTTTGTCTTGGCCCTTTTATCCCGGCCGACGGTCTCTGCCCTGGGCCACCCGGCGTCGCTGGATACGAGCACGCTTTACCTGCCGCTCGTCACGCGCGGCGCGGGCAGTCCGGTGCTGGGCGGCTGCGCGGTGTTCCCGCCGGACAATCCCTGGAACACCGACATCTCGGCTTACCCCGTGCATCCAAACTCCGCTAACTTCATCAGCAACATCCTCACTCAGGGCGGGCGCGCCAACCTGCATCCCGACTTCGGCGCAAATTGGAACGGCGGCCCGTTCGGCATTCCTTATGTTGTCGTGCCTCAGACTCAGCCGCTCGTCCCCATCAACTTCACCGCCTATGGCGACGAAAGCGACCCTGGGCCATACCCCATCCCGGCCGATGCGCCGGTCGAGGGTGGCGTGAATAGCGATGGCGACCGGCACGTGCTCGTTCTGCAGTCGGGAACGTGCCGGCTTTACGAGATGTATCGCGCTTTTTACACCAATCCCGGCTGGGACGCCGATTCAGGCGCCGTCTGGGATCTCAATTCCAACGTGCTGCGCCCTGAAGGCTGGACTTCGGCGGACGCGGCGGGCTTGCCCATCCTGCCCGGCCTGGCGCGCTACGACGAAGTCGCGGCAGGTGAAATAAATCATGCGCTGCGCTTCACCGTCTATCGGAGTCAGCGCGCCTACATCCACCCGGCCACGCACTATGCCTCGTCCATCATCGACCCCAACTATCCCCCCATGGGTCTGCGCCTGCGGCTCAAAGCCGGTTACGACCTCTCCGGCTTCACCGGCCAGTCGCTGGTGATCCTGCGCGCGCTCAAGAAATACGGCATGATCGTCGCCGATAACGGCTCGGCCTGGTTCATCAGCGGCGCGCCCGACGCGCGCTGGGACGACGACGACCTGAATCAGCTCAAGACCGTGCCCGGCAGCGCGTTTGAAGCCGTATACACGGAGCCGATCATCACCGCTGCGCCCTGAAATTTCAAGATGGGAGCGGATACGCTTTGCGTCCGCGATAGGCCGCCTGATTTGCCATAAGGGTCGCGGTTACAAACCGCTCCCACGACTTTGGAAAAGCCCTGCATGTCTCCCCAGGGCCTATTGCCGGCGCAACCTTATTAGCTTATAATATCTATTGCAACTCTTCGCAATAACGACCCGGCCTATGTCACACGACCACTGGGATTACGCCGCCCTGCTGCGAGAACGCGGATTCCGCGTCACGCCGCAGCGCCGCTGGATTCTGGACGCGATTTGCGCGGGGGACGGCCACACGACGCCGGAAGAAATTTACGAGCGGGTGCGCGCCTGGACGCCCCACGTCAACCGGGCGACTGTCTACCGCAACCTGGACTTCTTGTGCGACATGCGGCTGGTCGTCGCCGTGCAGATCGGCGGACGCTGGTATTACGAGATCGCCGGAGAAGCGCCCCATCACCATCTGGTCTGCCGCCGCTGCAACCGCATGGCGCAGATTGACCACCTGGCGGTGAAGTCGTTGTTCGATCGGGTGGAGCGTAAGCATCATTTCACGATTGACATGGATCACCTCGCGCTTTTCGGCCTGTGCGCGAAATGCCGCCGTGCGGAAGCGCGGTCACCTAAACGCAAGGCGGCTGCATAATCCCTGCCGAAGCCTGTTTTCCGCACCCGGAAAATCGCTTTGTTCGGGCGGCAATCCCAAAGGGATGCTTCGCGATTGTACTGCCGGCCGTGCCAGCCGCAGTGCAACTGCGGCTGAAACTGCGGAAAACAGGCTAAGCGTAACACTTCTTGACGAAGGGAGACTCATCCATCGATGACGAAACTTCGGCGTGTGTGCCTCGGGGTGGTTGTTCTCGCCTGGATGTCGGCGGCCTGTGGCGGCGTGGCCGCCCCGGCCGCCAGCGGGAAATTGCGCGTTGTCGCCACCGTCTCGCCCGTTACGAATATCATTTACAATGTGGGCGGCGATCGTATCCATCTCTCCGGCATCGTGCCGGAGGGCGTGAATTCCCACACGTTCGAACCCGCGCCGTCTGATGTCCGCCAGATCGCGGAGGCTGACCTCATCGTGGTCAATGGCCTGAAGCTCGAAGAGCCGACCCTCCGCCTCGCCGAGGCGAACAAAAAGCCTGGCGCGGAAATCATTCGGCTGGGCGAGCAAACCCTCGCACCCGATCAGTACCTCTACGATTTTTCGTTTCCCAAAGAGGCGGGCAGCCCCAACCCGCACTTGTGGCCGAACCCAATCTACGCCCTGCGCTACGCCGAAATCGTCCGGGAGGCGCTCGTGCGCCGTGACCCGGCGAATGCTGACTACTACAGCGGCAACTACGCCAAATTCAAGGCGCGCCTGGAGGCGTTAGATAGGGCGATCATGGAGACGATCGGCAGCATCCCTCCCGTTAATCGGCGGTTGCTCACTTACCACGATTCGTGGGCCTATTTTGCGCCGCGCTATGGGATGACCGTCATCGGGGCCATTCAGCCCTCGGACTTCGCCGAGCCGTCGGCGCAGGAAGTCGCCGCGCTCATCGAACAAATCCGGCAGGAAAAAGTCCCGGCGATCTTCGGGTCGGAAGTGTTTCCGTCGCCGGTGTTGGCGCAAATTGCGAGGGAAACCGGCGCCGCTTACGTGGATGATCTGCGCGACGATGATTTACCCGGAAACCCGGGCGATCCGCAGCATTCCTATCTGGGCCTGATCGTCGAAGACGTCCGGATCATGGCCGAGGTGCTCGGCGGTAACCCCGCCTTAATTGCCGGCTTTGACACGCGCAACCTCCCAGGCTCAGACGGCGCGGTCGAGCAGCAGCCATAGGACATCTTATGCAGCCCTTAGTCGAGCTCAACAACGTCACCTATGGCTACGGGGCGGAGCCGGTGCTGGAGGACATCTGTCTGCATCTACACCCCGGCCAGTTTGCTGCGCTCGTGGGGCCGAGCGGAGCGGGCAAGACCAGCCTGCTCAAGCTGATCCTCGGCATACTTCCGCCCACACGCGGCGAAATTTGCATTCACGGCCAGGCGCTCAACAGCCGGCCCGCGCCGCACGTAGGCTACGTCCCCCAACTCGAAACGGTGGACTGGCGTTTTCCGGTGACCGTCGAGCAAGTGGTCTGGATGGGCCGCATCCGGCGCTCGGGCCTCTGGCCGTGGCCCAGCGCCGAGGACAAACGGCAGGTGCGCGAGGCGCTGGACCAACTCGGCCTGGCCGACCTGGCCGGGCGGCACATCCGCGACCTGTCTGGCGGGCAGCAGCAGCGCGTGTTCCTCGCGCGGGCGTTGATTGCCAGGCCGGACCTGCTCGTGCTCGACGAGCCGACGACGGGCGTGGACATGCGCACGGCCGAGAATATCCTCCACCTCCTGGCGCATTTGAATCAGCGCGGGATGACTATCCTGATCACCACGCACGACCTGAACGCCGCCGCCGCTCACCTGCCGTGGGTCGTCTGCCTCAATCGGCGCATCATCGCTCAGGGCGCGCCGGAAGACGTGTTCACGGTGGAAACGCTCAACGCGACCTATCGCGGCGATATGCTCGTCATTCGTCAGGATGGGATGCTGTTTGTGCAGCAAAAGCCGCACGGCCACTCTTATCACGATCTGATGCTGAATCCCGTGCCGGGCGAAGCGCCCGCGCCGAAAGCGGAGACGAAAGATGGGCGCTCTTCTTCAACCCTTTCAGTATGAGTTCTTTCGCAATGGGACCCTGGCCGCCGTCCTCGTCGGCGGGCTGTGCGGTCTGATCGGGGTGTACATCGTCCTGCGCGGGATGAGCTACGTCGGTCACGGGTTGTCGCACGCCATTTTCGGCGGGGCCGTGGTCGCCTTTGTGATGACGTGGAATTTTTACGTGGGCGCGGGGGTATGGGGCTTCCTCGCCGCCGTGTTGATTAATCAGACCGTCCGGCGGACCAAGATCAACGCGGACGCCGCCATTGGGGTGATTACCACGGCGAGTTTTGCGGTGGGCGTGGCGCTCATCAGCCGCTATCGGCGTTTCACGCGCTCATTCGACGCCGCGCTGTTCGGCAACGTCTTGGGCGTCTCGGCGCAGGATGTGCTGGTGGTGGCCGCCGTCACGCTCATGGTCGCCGGCGTCATCTTTTTCTTGTACAAGCAGCTGCTGTTCACCACCTTCGATTCCGAAGTGGCGCAAATCTACGGCGTCAAGACGGAATGGGTGGACACGCTCTTTGCGCTCGTCCTGGCCGCCGCGCTGATCGCCTCCATGCAAATCCTCGGCGTGACGCTGATCGCAGCGGCCCTCGTCATCCCCGCCATCACCGCCCGGCTGTTGACCGACAGTTTCAATCGCATGATTCTGCTCTCCACGCTGCTGGGCGCGACGACCGGCTTTGCGGGGATGGTCCTGAGCTACTACGTGGATGTCGCCTCGGGCGCGACGATTGTGCTCCTGCAAGCCGCGGTCTTTGGTCTGGCGCTGGCGCTCTCCTCGCTGCAAAAGCACGCCGCGCGGCGGCTGATCCACACCCACCTCTAATAGTCACGGCGGATGACGGCGCGGCGGCCGCGCGCCAAGTATCCCAGGGGGATATCGCCCCCTCACCGCACATCGCTTGGAAGTACCGGCGGCATCCTGTGTGCACGCAAACGTTGTCAGGCGACCCCGTTCCTGCCGCAGTTGCACTGCGGCGAGGCCGCTGTCAGCAATGCAACGGCTGACAAACTTTGCGTGCACACGGCGTCCTGATGGCTTTGTGAGTCGCCAGTATTCGTGAGAGAATAAGCGCATTCGCTGGCTGCGCCGCCCCGGCGTGGCTTTCCACTCAGGAGGCCTTCCATGCGTAGCAAAATTCTTTTTACTTCCCTCGGGACATTGCTTATCGCGGCCCTGGCGTGTAACATCAGGGGCAGCGCGCCGACGCCAACGCCCCTGCCCCCCCCTACGCCCAGCGGCCCCGCCGTGTGGGTGCAAGACGATTTTTCTGATCCCGCCAGCGGGTGGGGGACGGGCGGCGACGCAGATGGGTCACTCGAGTATCAGTCCGGCGAGTACGTGGTCAAAGTTAATCAGACCAGTCTGCTGGTGTGGGGGACGCATCGGACCAAGGACATTGCCGGCGTCCATCTTGCCGTCCAGGCCAGCAGCGTTGGCGAAGCGGCGGATCCGGCGTTTGGGGTCGTCTGCCATTATCAGGACGATCAGAACTTTTATTACCTGGGCATCGGCGCCGACGGCTTCTATGCCATCGCCAAATATGAGGCCGACGAGTTGACCATCTTGACTGACGAGGCGGGCAACTGGCTTCAGTCGGACCAGATCGAGCAGAATGCCGAGACTTACCGGATCGAGGCCGACTGCGGCGGCGGGCGGTTGACCCTCTACGTGGACGGCGAGCAGATTGCCTCGGTCGAGGACCCGGCTTTCAGTTCCGGCCAGGTTGGTTTGTTCGCGCGCAGTTTCGAGGCGACCGGCGTCGAAGTCCGCTTCGACAATTTCGTCGCCACGGGGTTAGAGTAAATTTAGACTCCCTCGGAAAGGTGGTTTTTGCCACGAATTACGCGAATTAGCGCGAATTTCTTTCGTGTAATTCGTGGCGAAAAAGGCTTAGTCCATTTCCGATAAAGTTCTTTTTATGTCCACGTCTTCCGCTTACGGTTCTGAGCTGCAGCCCTTCGCCGGCATCACTTCCTTCATGCGCTGCCCGGTCACGCGCGACCTGGCGGACGTGGACGTGGCGGTCGTCGGCGTCCCCTACGACAGCGGGACTTCGTACCGGAGCGGGACGCGCTTCGGGCCGCGCAAAATCCGCGAAGCCTCGCTCCTGCTCTGGGGCTACAACAATCCTCTGGCCGTCAAGCCGCTCGACGTGCTCACCGTCGTGGACTACGGCGACGTGGACGTGATCCCGCCCTCGATCGCCGACACGATGCAGAACGTCGAGGCTGAAGTGGCGGCGGTCTTGTCGGCCGGGTGCGCCGTGATTGCGCTCGGCGGCGACCACTCGATCAGCCTTCCGCTGCTCCGCGCTCACGCGCGCCCCTTCGGCCCGCTTGGCCTGATCCATTTCGACTCACATCCTGACACGTGGGACGCCGAGTTCGGAGGGCGGCCCTACAGTCACGGCACGCCATTCCGCCGCGCCATCGAGGAGAAGTTGATTGACCCGGCGCGCTACGTGCAGGTGGGGATCCGCGGCCCGACGAGCGGCGCGAGCGACTGGCAGGACGCGCGCGATTTCGGCGTGCGCGTGATCACGATGGACGAGGCCGCCGCGATGGGCCTGCCGGCGGTGATCGAGGCCATCCACGCGACGGCGAAAGGCCCGGCCTACGTCACGCTGGACATTGACGCGGCGGATCCGGCCTTCGCGCCGGGGACGGGGACGCCGGAGGTCGGCGGTTTCACCAGCCATGAGCTCCTGCGGCTCGTGCGCGGGTTGAAGGGCCTCGACCTGGTCGGCTTCGACCTGGTGGAAGTCAGCCCCCCTTACGACCACGGCGACATCACTGCCATCCTGGCGGCCAACCTGGCTTTTGAGTTTTTATCGTTGATTGCAGTGAGGAAAGTCAACGGATGAAACGGATTGAACGGATATTTCGCCATCCGTGAAATCCGCCGAAGGTATCCGTTGACAAGGAGAACCCCATGAAACGCCTCGGCATCCTCACCGGGGGCGGCGACGCGCCCGGCCTCAACGCCGTCATCCGCTCGGCGGTCAAGACGGCGTATAACGAATACCAGTGTGAAGTCGTCGGCATTGAAGACGGCTTCGACGGCCTGGTGCAGGCGGGGCGCTGGCGGCCGCTGACGCCCGACAACGTCCGGGGCATCCTCCCGCGCGGCGGGACGATCCTGGGCACGGCCAATCGCGGCAACCCTTTCGCACGCAAGGTCGAGCGCGACGGGCAGACCGTCGTCGAAGACATTTCCCATCTGGTGGTGGAGGGTTTTCGACGGCTGGAACTGGACGGCCTGATTGTCGTCGGCGGCGATGGCACGCTGCGGATTGCCCACGAGCTGCATCAAAAATTCAACCTGCCCGTCGTCGGCGTGCCGAAGACGATTGACAACGATCTGGGTGGGACGGATGTGACCTTTGGCTTTGACACGGCGCTGCAAACGGCGACCGACGCCTTCGACAAACTGCATACCACGGCCGAGAGCCATCACCGCGTCATGGTGCTGGAACTCATGGGGCGGGACGCCGGGTTCATCACGCTCCACGCGGGCGTGGCGGGCGGCGCGGATATCATCCTGATCCCGGAGATTCCTTTTGAGATTGAACGGGTCTGCGAGAAAATTATGGCGCGCGACCGCGGGGGACGCAAATTCAGCATCGTCGCCATCTCGGAGGGCGCGCGGCCGCGGGACGGAGAGCAGGTCTTCTCGCGGGCGGGCGACGAGATTTACGCCGCGCGGCTAGGCGGCGTCGGCCACAAAATTGGGGCGATGATTGAGCGCGTGACGGGCAAAGAGACGCGGGTCACTGTGTTGGGACACGTCCAGCGCGGCGGCAAGCCCAGCCCCTTTGATCGCTGGCTGGCGACGCGCTACGGCGCGGGCGCGGTCCGTCTCGCCGCGGCGGGGCAGTGGGATCACATGGTCGCGCTGCACGGCCAGCGAATTGAGCCGGTCGCCCTGGCCGAGGCGCTGGCCGTGCCCAAGCGCGTGGACCCGAATGGCGAGCCGGTGCGGACGGCCAAGGGGTTGGGGATTGTATTCGGAGATTGACTCTGTTTCTCAGCCCAGTGCTCTTTTGAACGCTGATAACGCTGATCAGGCTGATTTTCGCTGATGATTTTAAGGAAAAAAATCAGCGCCACACTTGCACCTGCGCAAGTGCAGGTGTCAGCGTTTTTTCAGCCGCTTCGCGTCAGCGTTCCCCACCGGTCAGCCTGAGGAGTTACGAGAATAATTTAGCGACTTCGTCTCGCTCTGGCCTGGGCAAATTCACGCCGCGGCCTGCGACGACTGCGCCAATCACGTAAGCAGGGATGCCCGCTCGCTCCAGGGCGGCGCGGATCGGCCCCGGTTCGGGCGTCGTCAATAACAGCGCGCCTGAGGCGATGCAGCCCAACGGGTCGAGGTCGAATGCCCGGCACAAGGCCTCGCCTTCGGGCAGCAGCGGGAGCGCCTCCACGTCCACTTCAATTCCACAGGCCGAGGCTTCGGCCAGTTCCCACAACCCGGCGGCCACGCCGCCTTCTGTCGGGTCGTGCATGGCGGTGATCCGGCCGGCCGCCAACGCCGTCTGGGCGTCTTTGACGACGCTGATGCCGGGCGCGCGCAGAAAATTTCGGCAGTGGCTGATGAAATCTGCGTCGAACCGCTCGGCGACGGATTTGACCTCGCGGGCGATGATGGAGATCGCTTCGATGGGATAGCCTTTAGTGAGCAGGACGGCGTCCCCGGCCCGCGCCCCGGCGGCGGTAATCAAGCGGTCTTTGGCTGCTTCGCCCAACATCGTCCCTGCCACAATCGGCCGATCAATCCCGTAGGTGATTTCGGTATGTCCGCCGACGAGGACTGCGCCCAGGTCGGCGCAAGCGGATTTGATCTGCGCGAAGATGCGTTCGGCGAGTTCGCCGTTCCCCTCTGCTTCGGGGA